>CAYJUB010000370.1:0-3230 GCA_964373145.1 uncultured Moraxellaceae bacterium | reverse complement strand
AACTTCGGCTTCAGTAGGCGGCACAACCACACCGTTTACTACTGTTGAGCGTAAGGATGTTGGAGTGACACTGAAAGTCACGCCGCATATCGGTGAGGGCGGCACGCTACGTCTGGAAGTGGAACAGGAAGTATCCTCTATCGCGCCGACCAGTAGTTTAGGTGCAGCCACATCCGATTTGGTGACCAATAAACGCTCCGTGAAAACAACGGTTCTTGCCGATGATCAACAAACGATTGTGCTTGGTGGTATGATGCAAGATGATAATAATCAATCAGTTGATCAGGTTCCTGGCTTGGGGCGTATTCCCTTGATCGGTGGACTATTTCGCTCGAAAGGAAATTCGTACACCAAAAACAATCTGTTGATTTTTTTACAACCGACCATCTTACGTGACGGAAATAATGTAGACAGTTTGAGCCAAGAACGTTATAACCAGATTCGGGTTCTCCAATTAGAGCTAGATCCAAAAGGAAACTTTAACCGTTTGCCATTGAGTGTGAATCAGGTTTATGCAAAAGCCGCGACCGATGTGAATCCTGCGTTGACTTCAGCAATTAAATCAAGTTTTGCACCTCGATCAAACGATACCAAAAATATAACAACACCAACGGCTGTTTCAAAGTGAGTCACTCTGTAACGAGCAATGAATCAGTTTAATGCGGTACCTTGGGTTTCAACTCAATAAAATATCATCTTCATTCGGCGTGCTTTTATTGCTTGATGCAGATGTTATGGGGGTTGAGAGCCTTCATGAAACAAGGAGTTTCATATGTCACAGATCAGTGAAAAAAAAGGCGTTACGATTGCTCATTTTGAGCAGATTCAAGCGATATTTTTTGATTTAGACGGAACTTTGGTGGATTCTGCGGCGGATATTATGCGTGCCGTGAATTTTGCACTTTATGATATTGGGGTTGATCCGGTCACAAACGCGCAAGTGCGGTTGTGGGTGGGACGCGGTGCAAGTCGTTTGATTCAGTGTGTGCGTGAATGCCGCGGCATTGCGCAAGAACGTCATGATGAGTTATTAACGGCTTTCTTAAAGCATTATCAGGATGAAGTTTGCGTTGATAGTACTGTCTATGCAGGCGTCCGCGAATTTCTCGATTGGTGTCATGAACAAAAACTTCATGTCGCCTGTATTACAAATAAACCTTATGCTTCCACCTTGAAGCTACTCAAAGCATTGAACTTGTTAGGCGATTTCTCATTAATTCTGGGTGGTGATAGCTTAGAACATCGTAAGCCTCATCCTGCGCCTATGCTGCACGCGCTGACGCATTTCGGCGTAAAAGCCAATCAAGCGGTGATGATTGGTGATTCACGCAATGATATTGAATCGGCGCATGCGGCGCATATTCCCTGTATTGCCGTGCGCTATGGCTACAATCATGGCGAGCCCATTGCGTATTGCGAGCCTGATCTGGTGCTTGATTCATTGGTTGAATTATTATAAATTAGTCGACGGTTCTGACTTAAGTACAGGGCCGTATTTCCTTATTTTTGTTATAGAGAGCATCATGACTTATCCAACAGGCGGGTTGCGCTGGCGTCGCTAATTACAGGTTTCACCATGTGGTGATGCTTTTTGTTTGCGCTATTTGCTGAGCGTTTCTGAGATTCCCTGATTTGAGATGAGTATATAAAATGATGAACCTTTCCGAGTTTGAACGGCTGGTTGCTGCTGGCTATCGCCATATTCCTGTATTTCGCCAACGCCTTGCTGACACGGATACGCCTGTGTCGGTTTTTGCGCGCTTGCGTGCCAATGGTCAAGAAGGCGCGCGCTATCTCTTTGAATCTGTTCAAGGTGGTGAGCGTTGGGGCCGTTATTCAATTATCGGTTTAGGCTCAGGTACAGTCTTGCAGTATCGTCAAGGTGAGATGCGCGTTCAGCATCCAAACGATGTATTAGAGTCGATTGCGTGCGCAGACCCATTTGAGTTTATTCGTGCTTTCCAAAAGTCTTTCAAGACACCGCCAGTCTCTGAAACGCCCACACTACCTAGTTTTACGGGTGGTTTAGTAGGTTATTTTGCCTACGATTCTGTTCGTTACATAGAGCCAAAATTAAAAAATGTCCCTGAGTTTGATCCGATTAATCTGCCTGATATCTGGTTAATGGTCTCGGACACTGTGATTGTCTTCGATAGCCTGCGAGATACGTTGTCGTTGATTACGCATGCCGATAGTCAAGAGCCTGGTGCGTATCAACGAGCGGTCGAGCGATTGGATGCGTTGGAGCAAAAACTTGCTGCACCATTAAATTTAGTGGCAAAACCGCATACTGCACCTGTGTTTACTTCGCACACGGGCGATAATAAGTTTATGTCTGATGTGCAGCGTATTCAGGAATACATCAAGGCTGGCGATGTGATGCAAGTTGTTCCGAGTCAGCGCATGAGTAGTCCGTTTGATGGTGATGCGCTATCGGTTTATCGAGCGCTTCGCCATTTAAACCCTTCGCCATACATGTTTTTGGTGGATGGTGTGACATTAGATGATGAGAAAGGGCAGGCGAAACCGTTTCATTTGGTCGGTTCGTCACCTGAAATTTTGACCCGACTGGAAAATGGTATCGTCACGGTACGTCCATTGGCGGGAACGCGTCCGCGTGGTAAGACACCTGAAGAAGAGGCGGCGCTGGAGGCTGATTTATTGTCGGATGGCAAAGAAATTGCCGAACATTTGATGTTGATTGATCTGGGGCGAAATGACGCGGGTCGCGTGAGTCAGATTGGTCAGGTGAAAGTGACCGAGCGCATGACCATTGAGAAATATTCACATGTGATGCATATCGTGTCGAATGTTGAAGGAAAAGTTCGACCTGAACTTGATGCGTTAGATGTGTTTAAAGCGACATTTCCAGCAGGAACATTGTCAGGTGCGCCGAAAATCCGGGCAATGGAAATTATTGACGAATTAGAACCTGTGAAGCGTGGTGTATTTGGTGGTGCTGTGGGCTACCTCGGATGGCACGGTGAAATGGATACTGCGATTGCAATCCGTACCGCTGTCATTACCGATCATCAGGTTCATGTTCAGGCGGGTGCGGGTGTAGTTGCGGACTCCGTTCCAGCAAGTGAATGGAATGAAACGCTTATAAAAGCTCGCGCAGTGATCAAAGCGGTCGAATTATCGGCAAACGGTTTACTTTTTTAATATTTTTGAAAAAAGGGGCTTGCCAGAGTAAAATCCTCTGCTACAATGCACGCCGCTTCGATGCA
>CAYJUB010000369.1:0-3231 GCA_964373145.1 uncultured Moraxellaceae bacterium | reverse complement strand
AGCAGGATGGGGAGTCAAGATGGCCTTCAAATCACGAGTCGCAATAACCTGACGATACTCATCGTCTTTCGCAATCATATTCAACGCATCGGCATCAAAAACACTGGGTTTATTGACATAGCTAAATACACGCTCAAGTTCTGCATGAGCCAACCGATCCTTTCCCATGCCAGTACCAATTGCCAACGCAGTCGCTTCGGACAAATCTGCACCCGCTGAGCGAATCATCAATTCAGGCGCAAACGGATCAACGGCAACTCGACTATCCAGCGCATCAATCCATACTTTTCCTGCACCCGTCGCCAAGGCTGCACGACCACACAACAATGCTGCGCCCAACATTCCGACATTACCCCCAACGACTGCGACGCTGCCATGACTGCCTTTATGGCTATCCACCTTGCGAATCAGTGTTAATAAAGCTAAATCATTCAGCTCACGTTGATGCATGCGGCTCCCTCTATCTAATTGTTTGAACTCAATGACTTCAAGTTAATCCATTCAGACACAAATTACGCTAACTTTCGGATGAATTAAGACTAATTTTGCATTTTTTCACTAAATGGTCACATCCTGACCACCATCAACTTGACTTCACACAAAAATCCTATAGAATACGCGCCTGTTACATGAGTTGCCTTTAGTCCCCATCGTCTAGAGGCCTAGGACATCACCCTTTCACGGTGAGTACCGGGGTTCGAATCCCCGTGGGGACGCCAAATTCGAGTAAGTCTGATTATATAAAATCAACTTATCAAAAAAAGCTTAGTGATCATTGATCCTAGGCTTTTTTGTTGTCTCATGTTTTTCAAACAAGATAATCATTAAGCCTAAAATTATTTAAAAAGCAGATAGGCGCTCCGCAGGAATTTTCATAAAATCATAGATATGAACAATAAAACCATAAAAATTCTAAGATGGACAAGTACAAATAAAATAGGTTAACCCTCTTAAACTGATTCCATATGAATAGGGAATTAAGCCACAACATGTGGCATTTTGAGCTATACAATCGATGGCATAAACAGGTATATAGTCCAATCAATCCAAAATGAATGCAGATCTATTGCTCAAGTCGTAAAATGACGCATTAACTTTAAATGCATATATTTCGGATATTTCATTAAATAATATCAATGGAGTGAAGCCATGCTGGCGCTACGAACACCTGATGAACGTTTTGTCAATTTACCTGATTTTCCATATTGGCCCAATTACATCATGGTTGATGATACTGAAGGCGGAGAACTGAGATTGCACTACGTCGATGAGGGCGCACGTAATGCGCCTATCGTGTTATTGCTGCACGGTGAACCGACGTGGAGTTATCTGTATCGTAAGATGATACCGATTATAGTGAATGCAGGTTATCGCGTCATCGCGCCAGATTTGATCGGCTTTGGCCGTTCCGACAAGCCAAGTCAGAGAACAGACTACACCTATCAGCGGCATGTGGATTGGATTCGTGAATTACTGACTCAACTTGAATTGAAGGACATTACGCTGGTTTGTCAGGACTGGGGTGGACTGATCGGTTTACGTTTGGTAGGCGAACATCCTGAACGATTTGCGCGCGTGGTTGCAGCAAATACAATGCTACCGACTGGTGATCATCCGCTGGGCGAGTCGTTCTTTAAATGGCAGAATCTATCCCAAACCATTCCTGTATTTGCAACTGGCAATATTATCCAAGGTGGTTGCGCTATCGCAATGCCGCCTGAAGTAATTGCTGCTTATGACGCACCGTTTCCAGATGAGACCTACAAAGAAGGCGCTCGTCAATTTCCGATGTTGGTTCCAGCGTTTCCCGATGATCCTGCAGCGCCAGCAAATCGCAAGGCATGGCAAACACTTATACAGTTCAAAAAACCTTTTTTGACGGCATTTAGTGATAAAGATCCGATTACAGCAGCAGGTGGCCCTGTACTCCGAAAGCTGGTTCCTGGTTGTGAAGGTCAAGCACATACGACGATTGAAAATGGTGGGCACTTTTTACAAGAAGATCAGGGTAAAAAGTTAGCGGAGGTTGTGGTCGCGTTTATTCGTGACAATCCTTAGTTGAAGAGTCGGTGTGGCATGTTCGTCAAAGCCCTTGCACAGTAAACGCCAAGGGCTTTTTATATTGATAAGGATGTTGAATTCAGATTGAAGAGGAATAAACACAAGTTACAGATCTGTTTTTTATTAAAATAAGAATGCGATAAACTCCATCCATTCAATTAACATTCGCGCCGAGCCTTCCATGAGCAAAGTTAAAACCATTTACATCTGCCAACACTGCGGAACCAACCATCCCAAGTGGTCTGGTCAATGCAGTGACTGCGGCGAATGGAACTGCTTAGTCGAAGCCAAACCAGAACCTAGCGTCACCCATCGCGCGCGCAGCATGGGCAATAGCGGTGGTTACGCAGGGCAAGCCGCAACGGTCACACGATTGGATCAAATTACGGTCAGCAGCGAATCTCGTTTAACGACAGGAATCAGTGAATTTGATCGTGTTCTAGGTGGCGGCGTGGTCAATGGCTCAGTCGTCCTGATCGGCGGTGACCCAGGTATTGGTAAATCAACGATTTTGTTGCAAACCGCAACGCATATGGCACAAGGCGAAAAAGCCCTGTATGTCACCGGCGAAGAATCCTTATCGCAAGTCGCGATGCGTGCGAAGCGCTTAGAACTACCAACCGATCAATTGAAAGTCATGGCGGAAACATCAGTTGAAACCATTTGCGCAACACTCAGTGCAGAAAAACCTGCTGTTGCCGTACTTGATTCAATTCAAACGCTGTACACAGAAACTTTGCAATCCGCTCCGGGTGGCGTATCACAAATCCGCGAATCGGCCGCGATATTGACCCGCTACGCCAAACAAACAGGCACTGCCCTTTTCCTCGTCGGTCATGTCACCAAAGAGGGCGCGCTCGCAGGTCCTCGGGTCCTCGAACACATGGTCGATTGCGTGTTGTATTTTGAAGGTGAAACCGACTCACGTTTTCGCATGATTCGCGCGATTAAAAATCGCTTTGGTGCAGTCAATGAACTCGGCGTTTTTGCCATGACTGATCGCGGATTGCGTGAAGTTTCCAATCCTTCAGCAATATTTCTAAGTCGTTACGATGAAGCAATTCCGGGCAGTATTGTCATGATTAGCCGTGAAGGCACTCGCCCATTATTGGTCGAAGTGCAAGCATTGGTCGATGACACACAAGGTTCGCCGCGTCGCGTCGCTTTAGG
>CAYJUB010000368.1:0-3238 GCA_964373145.1 uncultured Moraxellaceae bacterium | reverse complement strand
GATTGGACAATGGCATTCGGAGAAATAGTAATTTTTAGAGATGCGCTAGATAACCCGAACATCGACCAGCCTAAAAAGGGGATCAAAATAAATAAATTCGGATCATGTGGGGGTAAGGGTTTATCAAACAAAATGTCTATAACTAGGGTCAATAACACTAAAGCAAGCAAAAGCGTAATTACTTTGTACTGACCACTAACTTGGAACACTTTACTCACTTGCGCATCCATTCACATTCAGCCTTTATTAGAAATTTACTCACTTAATTTTTATGAGTTTTTTCAATTCAAGATTGTAAAAAAACTCACTTACCGATACAAGAAACTTTCAGGCTCATTCCTCGGAACAATCACCTGATTAAAGTGCTCTGGATCATTTTCAAGAATTTGTCCACGAATGTATGCTTTCAGCGCATGAAGTTCCTTTTTTGAGGCGCCATAATTCAGCGCAATCGTTGATTGATCAGTGAAAATATTAAGTACGATCGTTTTTCCACGACTTCCAACTTTCATACTTTGAATCGTTTTAAATGGGATCACTTTCTCTTCAAAAAAATTCTTATTAATTACAGCATCTGATGTAACAATGATTTTCCTTGTCCAAAAAAAGATACAGGCGAGAATCACCGCGCCAACAACAATTAAATAAAAAAAGCCCATAACAAACAGATCATATTTTGGGTTGAGAATTACAAAGCCACCCCATAACAACATCACCATAAATATCAAAACAAAAGAAATCTTAGAAAGAAAAGTTTGCTCGAATACTTTCACTGATTCTACAGCCATTTACATAAACCTTTTTTATAAAAATAAGTGAGTTACGACACCCACATCAAAACCGATCAACTTTCTTTTTCACATAAAAATAGTTTTCTGGGAAACCCACCCGAATGCGTTCCAAGATGTTATTCACCAATTCTTTTTTTTGTTCGCGTGACAAAAAACCACCCATCTTATGCGCACTATGATCTGTCTCAATCACCAGATAATGCGTACCAAAATGCGAATAAGCACGAATATATTGAATCGAATGCAAAGGAATTTTTTGTCGTTTTATCGCCATCCGATGTTCAACCACGGTGGTTGCCACAGCAATCTCTTCTGAGCCATCCGTCACCATCTTGACCACACAATACAGCACAAAAAACACTGGGATTGCCACCAACCCCATGAGCTCATTATAAGGAAGCAAAAAAATCATCACGGCAAGAACAAGCAGGGCAATGGCAATCCTGATAAACATTGACCGTGAAGTGGGTTTGAATACTTTTGTAGAATGTATGTCCATCACATAAATCCTTTTTTTTAGTAGACTCAGAACAAATCTAATGGATATTTTTTATCCTGTCTAATTCCTATTTAAAACCTCTTCTGGTGAAATGTCACTCAAAAATCGACTTAAAAGCGAGTCAAAAAAAGCTACTTAAACCCCTTCCATTTTTCACTCATCGATTTTGCCGTCTCGCGCTCGCGTGGATTATCGCCTGACTGATATAAAACCGTACCACGTAAGCCATCAGGCATAAAATGCTGTTGTACGAAGTTCCCAGCAAAATCATGTGCATACTTATAGCCTACACCGTAGCCCTGCTCCTTCATCAATCGCGTTGGTGCATTACGCAAATGCATCGGCACAGGTAAATCCGCTGTTTTTTCGGCTAAGTCTAATGCAGCATTAATCGCTAAATACGTGCTATTACTCTTCGCGCTCGTCGCCAAATACACCACAGTTTGCCCCAGAATAATCCGACACTCGGGATAACCAATCGCCTGCACCGCACGGAAACATTCGCCAGCCAGTAACAGTGCATTCGGATTGGCATTACCAATATCTTCCGACGCCAAAATCAACATCCGCCGCGCAATAAACACGGGATCTTCGCCGCCTTTAATCATCCGCGCCATCCAATACAACGCCGCATCCGCATCACTGCCACGCATGGATTTAATAAACGCCGACACAATATCGTAATGCTGATCGCCTGACTTGTCGTAACGGACGATGTTTTGCTGGGCACTTTGGATGACCAGATCATTGGTAATAACAATATCGGCATCCGCCGCATGTGTATCAACAATCAACTCAAGCAAATTAAGCAACTTGCGCGCATCGCCGCCTGATAACTGCAATAACGCATCAGGTTCACGCAGCTCAATATTTCGGGTTTTTAAAACACTATCGGTGGTTAAGGCACGCTGCACAATCGCGATCATTTCGTCACGACTTAAACCGTGCAAGGTGTAAACCTGACAACGCGACAACAACGCCGAATTCACTTCAAATGAAGGATTTTCTGTGGTTGCACCAATGAGCGTGATTTTGCCTTTCTCAACTGCTGCGAGCAGCGCATCCTGTTGCGACTTATTAAAGCGATGAATCTCATCAATAAAAACCACAGGCGGCGCAAGTAATCCAGCCTCGCCGCCTTGCCCGAGTACTTCACGAATATCTTTTACACCTGCACTAATTGCCGACAAACTGATAAACGGACGATCCACTGCTTCCGCGAGTAAGAATGCCAAGGTCGTCTTGCCCACACCCGGTGGGCCCCAAAAAATAATCGACGGCAACCGACCTTGATCGACCGCTTGGCGCACTGGGCCTTTTTCACCGAGTAAATGGGTTTGCCCGATCACATCAGATAAACGGCGTGGACGGATACGTTCGGGAAGCGGAATCAGGGAGGTCATGATTGAATTGGGTTTCTAATTAAAATTGAATATAGGAAGAATTAATGGGGATTTTTGGCGGCGATGCAATGGGATCAAACCCCAAACCGCGTCACACTTGGAAAATCAAGCAGAATGCGCATCTCTTGAATCAAACGCGCTAAATGATTACGGTCACGCACCAGCACAGACAAATTACTTGAGTCTTCATGGCTTTCTAGGCGTTCAACACCACCCTGAAATCGGCGTACCAAATAAATCAGCTCAGAACTCTCGTCATCGGTCAGCCCACGGTCAATTTTCAGATGCGCAGGAAAACGTGGATCGGTTTCAGTCGATTCTTGCCATTGAAGATGGACAATATTCTCAGGATGGCGATTGAGTTCGTGGACGAGATTACGACAGCGACTACGGTGAACAACCAGCCCACGTCGCGTCAGATGTCCTTCAATGGGATCACCTAAAATCGGTACACAACACGGCGCATAACGCACATCCAAACCATCGGTTCCCGCAATCAAATTATTCGATTGATTCAAGGCTTGAAGCTGCGATTTTGCATCGGT
>CAYJUB010000367.1:0-3239 GCA_964373145.1 uncultured Moraxellaceae bacterium | reverse complement strand
AGCTATGTACAGTGTACGCAAATTGATTCGTTTGTTTGAAACTTTGCATCAGCATGATCTTGAGCAATTTCAACCAGCGATGACAAGCACACAGACATCTGATTTAGAAAGCAAAGCGCCAACAAGCAATGATAGAGAGCAGTAATCAATTCGTCATGTGATGATTTAATAATGCTTTAACCCATTTTCGTTTAATCCACAATGTGAGCTTTAATCGTTATGTCCTTAGATCACTTAATCCAAAGTAACCGTGCATGGGCCTCTGCAACCGTAGAGCGCGATCCAGAATTTTTTAGTCGTTTAGTCGGACAACAAGCGCCGAAATACCTGTGGATTGGATGTTCGGATAGTCGCGTGCCGGCCACCGAATTAGTCGGGCTAGCACCAGGTGAAATGTTTGTTCATCGTAACGTCGCCAATCAGGTGATCTGTACCGATTTTAACTGTTTGTCCGTATTGCAGTTTGCCGTGGATGTGCTGAAAGTTGAGCACATTATCATCGTCGGTCATTATGGTTGTGGCGGTATTCAGGCTGCACTACGCAATAAACGCTTAGGGTTAATCGACAACTGGCTGCAACATATTCAAGATACTGCACGCAAATATGCGGATGTACTGTCAGAACTTCCAGACAACAAACGCGAAGAACGTTTGTGTGAACTCAACGTCCGTGAGCAGGTGTTAAACATTGGTCAAACCACGATTGTTGAAGATGCTTGGGCGCGCGGTCAAAATCTTCAAGTTCACGGCTGGGTGTATAGTTTGGAAAATGGACTCGTGCTCGACCTGAAGTTGACTTTAGACAGTCAAGAACAACTTGAAGCGGCCAATATGGAGTCCCGACTACTCGCTGCACCTGATTCAATATAAAAGTGTAAAATCGACAGACAAACTCAGTGGATTGGATAATCTGCGATAACAATGTAAATAATCTTTGAGTTTGTCGGTTTTTTATCAATTTGACATACAGATATGCTTGAATCTGATCAGCTATGGCTATATCTTTGGCGAACTTAAAAAGACCTGCAAAACGCCGTCATTTACATCATGACAAACGTGGCGCAAAAGTGGTGTTACTGAGCAATCCTCAGAACGATTTTTCCATTTTGTTTTCATTATCGAGTTGACCCACCATGAACCTGAATAACTATTGCTCCCCAGCAGAGTGGACCAAAATTCAAGAGTTTTCCCAAGGCAAAGAAACGCCGTTTCTGGTGGTCGACTTGGAAATCATTCGTCAGAAATATAAAGAACTGACCACATGTTTCCCAAGCGCCAAAGTGCATTATGCGTTGAAAGCAAATCCAGGTGCGCCAGTTGTTAAATTACTCAATGAACTCGGTTCAAGCTTTGACATCGCGTCAATTTTTGAATTGAATCGCGTGCTTGAATGCGGCGTTTCACCAGATCGTATTTCTTATGGCAACACGATTAAGAAAGCGGCGCATGTAAAATATGCCTACGAACAAGGCGTGCGTTTATTCGTCACTGATTCAAAAAACGATCTACAAAGCATTGCTGAAAACGCACCCGGCTCTAAAATTTTCGTGCGTATCTTGGTTGAAGGCGGCGAAACTGCTGAATGGCCATTGTCACGTAAATTCGGTTGCCACCCAGATATGGCGCTTGATCTGTTGGTTCAAGCGAAGCTGCTCGGTTTGGTTCCTTACGGGATTTCATTCCACGTCGGTAGCCAACAAAAAGACATCGCGGTTTGGGATGCGGCACTTTCTAAAGTGAAATACATGTTTGACTGGATGAAGTACGAAGAAAACGTCACGTTGAAAATGATCAACATGGGCGGCGGCTTCCCAGCAAACTACATTTCCGAAGTAAATCCGATTCAAACTTACGCGGAAGAAATCGCGCGTTATTTGCATGATGACCATGGTGATGACGTGCCTGAAATCATTCTCGAACCCGGTCGTTCACTGGTGGGTGAATCGGGCGTACTGGTTTCTGAAGTCGTTTTGATTTCTCGCAAATCACGCACAGACTTGAAACGTTGGGTTTATTTGGATGTTGGTTTGTTCCAAGGTCTGATTGAAACGCTCGGTGAATCGATCAAATATCCGATCTACACCCCAAAAATGGAAGACAAAGAGAAGGAAGGCGGCGTAGTCCTCGCGGGTCCAACCTGTGACTCAACCGACATCATGTACGAAAACGTTGATTATCAATTGCCTTTGAACTTGGCGGTTGGCGACAAGATCTATTGGTTGACCACGGGTGCATATACCAACTCTTACTCATCTGTAGAGTTCAATGGTTTCCCACCGTTGGCAACTTACTATTTGGACTAATCATCCGATTAAGCTCAGATTCTGAAATGAGGACATGCGATTGCATGTCCTTTTTTTATGGACAACGCTCATGATATTGACGTTAAATAGCTCATTGAGCCTGTCGAAATGCGCGTTATCTGCTTAAAATCTCACTTCGACAAGCTCAGTGACCTAGTAGTCGATATGACAAAAATCCCATTATTTTGACATCAATTTTTGCTATCCTCGGACGCAGAAATTTAGAACGGACATCCGAATGAAAACCATTTTAATTGCCAATCAAAAAGGTGGCTGCGGCAAAACCATGACCGCACTCACGATCGCCGCCGCACTCGCCCACCGTGGTGAAAAAGTCGCGCTCGCTGACGCCGATCCACAGAAATCATCATTGCAATGGCTTAAACGCCGTCCAGAAAGCGCGCATCCGATTATTAGCCTCGATTGGCGCAATGAGAAAGGCATCGGTGAAGTACCGAAGAAAATTGAATGGTTGATTATTGATGCACCGGGTGCATTAAACGGCGACCATGCCGAACAACTGATTGCCGAAAGTCATGCGATTATTACTCCAATTCAACCGTCGTTCTTTGACATTGATAGTACCCAGCGTTTTCTCAAAAACATTGACGACATCAAACGCGTACGTAAAGGAAAAGTTCAAATTCACTTACTGGCCAATCGCGTGCGCGCGCAATCATCGACCAACAAACAACTGCAAGAGTTTTTTACCCAGCTCGGACACGAACCGATTTCATGGATTACTGAACGCAGCGCATATCCGCAACTTGCCACTCATGGACTGAGTATTTTTGATCACAATCAAAAACTCTATCAAATCATGCAGGCGCAGTGGCATCCTGTGCTGTCCATCATCAGCAAAACCTATGCCTAAGCTGGCGAAAATGCTCACGTTGTAATGAGTCTTCTCGCAATAGATCAATGATGTCTGTTGCT
>CAYJUB010000366.1:0-3244 GCA_964373145.1 uncultured Moraxellaceae bacterium | reverse complement strand
GTGAAACACAACTGGCTTAATTCAATAACTGTCAACTTATTTCAGGACGTGACAAAATACAAAACCAACTCTTATGCGCGTAATTAAACTCAAGAAACCACCCGAACAATCCTATTTAAAACAAAAAAATACCCACCTTTTCGGTGGGTATCTTCAGAAGTACAAGACTTACAAATTACGCCTCTGCTTTTTCTTCTAATTGCTGATCCACAACACCATATTTAGCAAATAAACGAGCACGTGCTTTTGCATGGACATTGGCTTTATTCAAATCACCTTTATAATTATCCACAACTTTCTGATCCATCAGTTTGAACCACCAGCTCGGAATAATCGCGGGTAATAGCAATGACGCATAACCTGCGGGTAATTGAGGAACATCTTCAAAATGACGTAACGCTTGGACTGAACGCGTTGGGAATGCATGGTGATCCGAATGACGTTGCAACTGATATAAGAACAGATTGGTGACCATGCTGTTATTGTTCCAGCTATGCTCAGGCATCGTCCGCTCATACTTACCATTTTCCAGCTTTTGACGCTTCAAACCATAATGCTCAAGGTAATTGATCACTTCAAACAAAGTAAAGCCATACACCGCTTGCGTCGCCATAAAAGGAATCACGCGACGACCAAACACCGCAATCATCGTTGCATGAAATGCACCAGCCATTGCCCAGCCCTGCAACAACTCATTGTCGAGTGACCACCAACCTTTACCACGACGCTTGAGACGAGTTGTTTCAATCTCAATCGCTGATTTAAAGCTACCAACCACGGTACGTGGCCAGAATTGCCAGAAGGTTTCACCCATTTGTGAAGATGCTGGATCTTCAGGTGTAGCAACACGTCTGTGATGACCATAAGGATGTTCTACACGGAAATGAACATAACCCGTTGGCAACAATGCCAAGTGTGATAAATAGTGATAGACCTTTTCAGATTTATGGCTCAACTCATGTGCAGTGTTGAGCGCGATGCCATTCACCGCACCTACAGACATACCCAGAAGAATCTGGTCTACTAACGGAGTTCCTTTACGGCTAGCAGCGTAAGCACCCACAACGGTTGTCAGATATTGCAACGGAATATACGCTTTGACGATGCGCATGTAATACGGATCTTGTTCGAGCTGCTTAATCGCTTCTTCTGGATGATTTTCTGCATCAGCACCCACCATCTTATCAATCAATGGGATGACACCATGCAACATGATTGGACCGAAAGCTGCCATAAAACGAAGTTTTTTAGGAGCAACTGCGTATCCTGTCGCTGCAACTAACCCAATTAATGGTAATGCTGGGCTCAGTAACCACATATAACGTTTTGGATCTTTATGCTTAGGTGCATACTCTGACTGCTGTTTCAGCATCGCAATGGGGGTGTTGGCATTCATGAGGCGTCGCTCCATACTTCATCATCTATATTCTTGGACTATCATTCTACAAAGCGATATGTACAACCAGTCTAAATCGTCCAAAAAATCTATGTGAAACGCTAAAAATCGCTGTTATTTGCTTAAATTTGTTATTTGCTAACTTGAGCACAACAAAAAAGCCACTCAAATGAGCGGCTTTTCTTGTCGATCAGTAACCTTCCCTAAACTACTTTGTAGGGGCGTATTTAAATTCAGGGACTTTTTTCAGCGACTCTTTCGTCACGCCCACGACAATAAACTTCTCACCTTTTTGCTGGAAGTGTTTAAACGCAATCGCGACTTCATGCTTGGCAACCCCTAAGAAACCACCCGCACCGATAATCGCATACGACAGCTGCTTATCAGGCGCAATCACGATATCGTCAATCACACCGATTTTTTCATTACGCTCATTGAACACCGTCTTGCCGATGATTTGCTGTTTGGCACTCCACCCTGTGACCACCTGACTCATCTCAGTCGCAGAAATAGGCTGAACACCAACAATCTCAGCAGGATTATTGGCCATCGCCACTGCGGGAACTAAAAGAACGCTGCTCGTCAGCAATACAATCATTGAATTTTTCATTCGAACTCCAAAATCTTTCTAATTAATCATATAACGATATAAAGTCTTTCTTGAAAAGTTATCGCTTTTCAAGAAAGAGTCGATCTAAGACCGAAAACACAATACGGTTAAAAGCTTGGCTAAACTTTCCGATCTGGATCGTGTTTTTCCCAGAAGTCGTGGACTTGTTTATGGGCTTCTTCTTTGGTGTTGCCATATTTTTCTTGGACAACGCCGACGAGATGCTCGCGACCCGCTTCCGCTTTTTTAATGTCATCATCTGTGAGCTCTGCCCACTCGGCTTTCGCTTTAGCAACAACCTGTTTCCACTTTCCAGCGATAATATCGGTATTCATAGCAATATCCTTTATTCATCGAATCGTGACATTCACACTCGCTGTGAAGTCATCGCCCAACCAACATAACAAGAAAAACGGATTGTTTTAGGGGAGTTGTGGGGCAATGTCGTGGCACTTTGCAGGACAGTCTGTGCAAGAAAAGTAAGCGCAATAGCGCAACGTAGCAATGACGTACGCCCTACGCGCCCTTCGTGTATGCACCTAGACTTCGATGTAAAGACCAAAAAAGCCGAACAAGAAGTTCGGCCGTGGATCAGATGATTCACATTCCCGATCGGGAACAAATGTGCATTTCTCATTAATATTTAGACTAAAGTTACCGATCGGGAATTTTTGTTGCTTTTAGACTCATTCTGCTCAATAATTTCCCGAACGGGAATATTTACTATGATCAGCATTCATTCTACCGCGCAGTTAGGTACGGCACTTCGTCTGACGCGTAAACAGTTGGGACTCACTCAATCTCAGTTAGCGCTAGCAGCTGGGGTTGGCATTCGTTTTATTGTGGATGTAGAAGCGGGTAAACCGACACTACGCTTTGAGACGGTGCTCAAAGTCATCGATGCACTGGGTGGTACGCTGATGCTGACTGGGCTCGCTGCGCCAAGTGATATAAAGGACGATAATGATGGTACGTGAGCTTGAGGTATGGCTTGGTGTGAACCATGTCGGCACGTTGTCGATTGCCAATGGACGTCGGCCAATCTTTAGCTATCGTGAAGATTGGTTAAAGCGAACGGATGCTGTGGCGTTATCCTATTCGCTACCATTACAGCCACAAGCTTTCGATGATGAGCAAACGCTCCCCTTTTTTGCGGGGCTGTTGCCAGAAGGTCGACCCCGTGAGCTCATCGCACGACAATTTCAAGTCTCTAGACAAAATGATTTTGCGCTGCTTGA
>CAYJUB010000365.1:0-3251 GCA_964373145.1 uncultured Moraxellaceae bacterium | reverse complement strand
TCATTGCCCAGCCTTGCAGCAACTCATTGTCAAGTGACCACCAGCCTTTGCCACGACGCGCCAAACGTGCTTTTTCAATCTTAATCGCCGACTTAAAACTACCAATCACAGTACGTGGTAGGAACTGCCAGAACGACTCGCCCATTTTTGAGCTTGCTGGATCTTCTGGTGTTGCAACGCGCTTGTGGTGGCCATACGGATGTTCAACGCGGAAATGACCATAACCCGTTGGTGCAAGTGCAAGCAACGACAACATTTGATCGGTTTTATTCGACTTATGGCTCAGCTCATGCGCAGTGTTGATCGCAATACCATTCATTGCACCAATCGATAACGCTATGCCTAATTTATCCGCAACTGGCGTATCTTTCCGTGTATACAAATACGCGCCCAAGAACAATACGATGTATTGCAGTGGAATAAATGCCTTCACGACCTTGGCGTAGTAAGGATCATTTTCGAGTTTCGCGATCACGGCTTCTGGCGGATTATTTTTATCTTCGCCAATAATACGATCAATCATCGGAATCACAACATGAATGAGAATCGGGCCAACCCAGGCCATGCCACGCATTTTTTTCGGCGCGACGCGATAAATCAATAACGCACCAATCCCCAAAACTGGAACCGCAGGACTCAGTACCCACAAATAACGTTTAGCATCGACCCAAGGCTTTGCGTTGGTCGCATTGGCATCATGATTTTCAGCTGAATTAAGCATATCAATCGGAGTTTGCGCGTTCATGGAGAGGTCTACCCTGTCTTCATTAATTGCATTGATTATTGTGTAATCTTGATGACATAAATAGTGGTCAACGTCCAAGAAATTTACGTTAAGCCCTGTATTTTCTAAAATTTATTGTCATCGTCCAACAAACCATTGCCAAACCCCGAATCACGACATGTACGCACTAGTGTTAATTTCTTCTAGGTATTATTCTCTAGCCGCAGTATTCTTTACATTAATTCAAATGATTAGCATATAGAAAATTCATGGACGCACTGAGTCATATTCTGGATGATATTCATCTTGGGCAAGCCGAATACGTCTACATCGATGGGCGTGGTGATTGGCTGCTTAATCAGCCGCAACAATCGGCGGTGATGATCTACGTGGTGACCGCTGGGTCAGCCTGCGTCTATTTGCGTGATGATACGGTCACGCTAGAAACAGGGGCAATTGTACTGATTCCCTCTGGTCATCACCACCAGATTGGCAACCCAGACCCCAAACACAACCTGACCGCACCGATCCGTACGACAGAAAAATCGATTACTTATGGTGGACATGACAATATGCTCATGCAGACAGGCACGGGGCACACCAATGCAATTGTCATCGCGGTACGCTGTCAGATTGATAGTGAAATGAGCCGTCCACTGCTATCTGCACTCCCGAACAGTTTGCTGCTGCATGAAGAAAAACCAGCTTGGTTAGAACTCGGTTTACAGTTTCTCGGCTTAGAAACAGAACGCAACCGACCAGGGCGTGACACTTTGCTGACGCGCCTTGCTAATATGTTTTTTGTCGAATGCGTCCGCGACTATGTCGAACAACTGCCCGAAACGTCTGAAAGCTGGTTGACCGCGCTACGCGACCCGAATCTGACCGCAGCACTCAGCGCAATCCATGATCAACCTGCACACGCATGGACAGTCGCTGATCTTGCGAATATTGCCTGTATGTCGCGCTCTAGTTTTGCCGAACGCTTTAACGAAGTGATTGGACAACCACCCCTCGCCTATCTTTCAGCACATCGCTTACGGACGGCGACGCGTTATTTAACGCAGAACTATGAAAGCATCACGCGGATTAGCGAACGTGTTGGCTACTCCTCCGAAGCGGCATTTAGCCAAGCGTTTAAACGTCAATATGAGATGTCACCCAGCCAATACCGTAAAGAGAGTAAAATAGTAGTGAGCGAATAATTCCTAGTGACGTGTTTCTGATTTTAAAAAATCGAAGCTCGTCACATCAGCTAGGAGAATAAAAATGAACGGCTGGCAACTCACGTTTTACACTGGACAATCTCGCTGAATCCACCACAAACCCGTTGGCGAATGGCTGTTATCCATCGTCAAATCGATGAACATTGGCGGAGCGACGCTCAACACCGCAATTGCGGGTGTGGGGCGAGATAATAAGATTCATTCGGCACATTTTTTGATCTTGCAGAGCATCCTGTTGAAGTCACCGTCGTCACTTCAGAAAAAGGCTGCACTAAACTCTTTGAACGATTACATACTGAACAAGACCTGCATCTTTTTTATGTGAAAGTGCCTGTGGAATATGGGTTTATTGGTAAAGAGTAAAAAGCTTTCCCCTTTGAAGCAATGAGTACCTTCACAACTTTCTGGTCGTCTCTCCACAATTGTTCAAGATCAAAAGCAAATCCCTCCCAACCTCCCTTTGTCAAAGGAGCTTTTCTAGGCTGGCGAAGCCAATGTAAGTTCCCTCCTTAGAAAAAGGAGGGTTAGGGAGGATTTGCTTTTGATGTTTATTGCAATTCAAGTTCAGCCACCTGATTTTAAATGACTAATCATTATTCTTAAAAACAGCGACAAACCCTAAAAGATCAAAATAAAACCACTCATTTCTCTGCTAATAAAACTCACAAAAATCATTCGTAAAAAGTTGTCACAAAACGCGATTCAACCATGTTTTTTGCCCCCACTATAGTATGATTGCCGTCATCAACTGATTCCCCCCACGTTTAATAATTGTTTGATTGAGGCTTTGAATGGACGACAATAAAACTAAGGCGCTGAATGCCGCTTTAGGTCAAATCGAAAAACAATTTGGTAAAAACACCATCATGCGTCTGGGTGATGGCAACGCCATTGCTGCCGTTGAAGCAGTTTCTACAGGCTCACTCGGACTCGATATCGCGCTCGGTATTGGCGGCTTGCCAAAAGGCCGTATCGTTGAAATCTATGGCCCAGAAAGCTCAGGTAAAACCACACTGACACTGCAAGTCATCGCTGAATGTCAAAAAGCTGGCGGCACAGCAGCATTTATCGACGCTGAACATGCGCTTGATCCAGAATATGCCCGCAAGCTGGGTGTAGACATTGATGGGCTATTGATCTCTCAGCCAGATCACGGCGAACAAGCGCTTGAAATTGCAGACATGTTGGTACGTTCTGGCGCGGTTGACATCATCGTCATCGACTCTGTGGCTGCGTTGACTCCTAAAGCTGAAATTGAAGGCGAAATGGGCGACTCACACATGGGCTTGCAAGCACGCCTG
>CAYJUB010000364.1:0-3252 GCA_964373145.1 uncultured Moraxellaceae bacterium | reverse complement strand
ATAAAAAGTGGTTTTAGGGTCTGTTATGACGCGCAGGTTTAAGCCATACTGCACATAAGCATTCAGCAACACGTATTCAGCAATCAATAAGGCTGACTCAAAGAACAAGGAGAGTAATATGCTGATTTTGACACGCCGAGTGGGCGAGACATTGATGGTTGGCGATGAAGTCAGCATCACCGTATTAGGTGTAAAAGGTAATCAAGTCCGTATTGGCGTTAATGCACCGAAAGAAGTTTCGGTTCATCGTGAAGAAATTTACCAACGTATTCAACACGAACGCGCCATGCATGAGCATTTGCAGCATCTAGAACAAGACTATCAACCCTCTTTCGACGATGAGCCATTTAATCGTTAAGATGGGCAAGTGATTTGTTGTAAAAAAAGACTTCAATTGATGATTGAGGTCTTTTTTGTTATGTTGGGCAATGACCTAAAAATAATTTTCTGCAAAATTATTTTTACAAATTCGTAAAAAAACTTCCCGCTGCTGTAGAAAATAGTATTCCATTCGTTAAGAAATTTAAAAATTTTCAGTGCTAAATGAAGAGTTGCTCAAGAATTTGGCTCTAAAAATGATATACATAACCTGATCATACTCAATAAAAATTATGGAAAATCAACAATGAGTTTTACATGGATCATATCCTGCTCAGCACTCGGCTTGTTCTTCGGAATGTTAATGTTCTCGGAAATTGGGCGACGTATTGGCATTGCGAGGATCGCTCGTAATCCCGATGGTCTTGCGGAGGGCGTTGGTGCAGCTGGCGCTGCGGTGTTTGGCTTACTTGGTCTGATTATGGCCTTTACTTTTTCTGGTGCTGCAACGAGATTTGAAGACCGCCGGCATATGATCACTGCGGAAGTAAATGCAATCGGAACAGCCTACCTGCGTATAGACCTTTTGCCCAGTGATGCACAGCCTGAGATCAAGGCTCTTATGCGCCAGTATGTGGAGATACGTTCAACGACCCATCAGACGAGTGACTTGACCGCCATCAATTCAAAACTAGCGAAGGCAGCCACATTGCAAAGCGAAATTTGGACGAAAGCACTCATCGCTTGCCGTAGGTCGGATGCCCCGACACAAGCTGCAACACTATTACTTCCTGCCTTGAATGAAATGATTGACATCACGACGACCAGAGCAATGGCCGCTGAAAATCATCCACCACTCGTCGTCTTTTTATTACTGGGTGGACTGAGTCTCATTGGAGCCTTACTGGTTGGATATGACAGCTCAACGAATAAAGAACGAAGTTGGTTTCACACCATAGTTTTCGCAGCCATCATGTCAATGGCAGTCTATGTGATCGTAGATCTTGAGTTCCCACGCCTCGGTATGATTCGAGTGGATGCTGCAGATCAGCTTTTGATTGATTTATGGAAGAGTATGACTTGAGATGCTCTTCCATGTTTTTTTGATTTCCGATACCCGTAAACCAAAACACCTGATCACTCGCCTTTCAAAAACACAGGAATCAATGCTGTCATTGGCGCACGAATTTCTTTACATTCATTGATCAACTGATGCGAAGCATCTTCAAGCTGCAAGGTGACTTTCAGACGAAACTTACGCTTCACATACGCCATGTTATAGCGCCAATCGACCGTTTGATCACGCGCACCTTGCACCATCCATACTGGAAAACGGCTTGCTGGTAACCCCTCCATATAAGGCATCCAACGACTCAATGCGAGAATCCAACTCATGGCCATCTTGCGTGATTGCAGAGGGTCTTCTAAGCGTACAAAACGAAGATATTCAGGATTACTATTATTACGACGGAATTTACGAGGAATATCGTGCTTGACCTGACGAATTAAAGATAAACCAATCGAATTTTGCCACCATCCACTTTTTGCTGGGCGAACCAAAGGCGAAATCAAAAATAATCGCTCAACCATCGGCTTGTGTTTACGTGTACACGTTGTCAGCACATGATCCATCCAGATTGCACAACCCGTACTCTGCCCGATGCCCAACCAAGGACGAGGCAAGGCATCCTCTTGCTGCTGAGTAGCCCATTCATGTACATCTTTAAGCATGTCTTGATACACTGAAAATTCAGCAATGCCTGTTTGTTCGCCTGACGACAAGCCATGACCAGGTAAATCGAGCGTTAACACAGTAAAGCTCTGCGCTAATAACTCAGCAATCATCGGCTGATATAAACCACTATGCTCTAAATAACCGTGTAATACCCAGACTGTACCAACAGCTTGTGTGAGCGGCTGAAAGATCTGGACATGAATACGATGATCACCTGCGCGCAAATAACCGTGCGAATGTCGCGTTTGAAGCTGATCAAGCGCATAAAAAGCACGATAACCTTGCATGGATTCTGATGTATCCATTGGGGAATCTAAGCAGAGCTGTGGCAATTCACGTGCAGTTGTTATACGGTCTGGCGCAGGAAGCTTGAGTTTTGTGAACGAATCAGGAATCAAGGGATTAGATTGATGGTTGGTGAGATTTTTTATTTTATGAATCAATTCATTGTCAGTGATATTCAATCGACTGAAAAATGTTTTGGATTTCAACATGAAAGCATTTGGCTTTTCAGTCGTCGCCGATAATTTTTCAGGAGATTCAATGAGTGTTGATTCAGTCATAATATCGTTCCATGGATTACAAACTAACTAGTCGTACGCTGCGGAAGCATCCTCGCTATCCATCAGTATAGCCGATAACAACATTCATATATATCAAGGTACTTCACGGCAGCCAACCACGCCAAACCACCGATCACGGGTAAACGCGATCAGCTCATACACTGCGCGACGGGTATGTGTCAGATTTCGACTATCGGGCCACCACGGTACAGGATCACCTGGCAAAGCAGCAGGAATCGGCACCGTTTCAATGCCATTCATGGCAAAAAGCCAACGTGCTCTTGGAATATGCCATTTATCCGTCACTAATTCTACGCGCGGTGCACCGCCCAAACGCTGCAAAAGCAACGCACTAAAACGTGCATTTTCACACGTATTCATGCTGCGAGATTCAAGCCACTGTGCTGACTCACCATGCTCTTGTAAGAAACGTTGCATGTAACGAGATTCAACACCTGATAAAAAAATGGGTAAATGGGTTGAGCGATGCTGGCTAATGGCTTGCATTAACCTTAATCGAGTATATGAATTCGGCGTAATCTGCCCTTGCCGATCCCGCGTTAATCCGCCACCCAAAACAACAATCGCTTGTGCACCCGCTTGATTAGAACTATCCCAAACCAGCCGTGGACTGAG
>CAYJUB010000363.1:0-3259 GCA_964373145.1 uncultured Moraxellaceae bacterium | reverse complement strand
CAATTGACAACCTTACAGACTGCTCGTCAGACTAGCAAAGTACAAATTGAAAAGAATTGCAAAGCAGTATTGAGTAAAGCTCGCGCTCATACTGAATGCTTAAAATCATACTCCAACAACAAATGAACTTTATAAGTATCAAGGAGCTAATAGTGCGCCTCATCAAATGGTTACTGGCAAGTGTTGCGCTGATCGTGATCGGTTTAATTGTCTTTATTCAACTGGCACCAGAAGCCGCCACGAAATTTGCGGTTGATTCGGAACGCTCACGGGCGGGTCTCACTAAGCATACGATTCAACTCGATGATGGCCTCACTTACGTTTACCTTGAAGGCGGTAGCGGTGAACCATTGCTGTTACTACATGGTTTTAACGCCAATAAAGACAACTTCACCCGCGTTGCTGGCAAGCTGACGTCAAAATATCACGTCATCATCCCTGACCATATTGGCTTTGGTGAATCGAGTCATCCAAACAATGTGGCTTATGATACGGATGCCCAAGCACAACGTTTACACCAACTGATGACTAAGCTCAATATCAAACAAGTTCATATTGGCGGTAGCTCCATGGGTGGTGCAATTTCAGTTGCTTACGCCGCGCGCTATGGTTCTGAAGTCGAAAGTATCTGGCTGCTGGATCCAGGGGGTGTATCCAGTACGCCGAAAACTGCGTCATTTATTGAATATGATAAGACTGGAAAATTTGCATTGATTGCGCGTACCCCAGAGGAATACGAAATGGTGTACAAGCTTGCCATGCACAACCCACCGTTTGTACCAAAAGCGATGCTCAATGTTTTTGCCAAGGAAAGCATCGCCCATGCGGACTTGCAATATCAAATCATCAAACAATTGATGCCCGATTCAATTGAAGAACGCGCTAAACAAATTACAGCACCCACATTGATTGTTTGGGGTGATAAAGATCAGGTGTTGAATGTCAAAGGCGCCGAGATTCTGCATCAATTGATCCCACAATCACAAGTCGTGATCATGCCCAATATTGGTCATTTACCGATGCTTGAAGATGTGGGGCAAACGGCTAAGGATTATTTGGCGTTTCGGGATTCGATTAAGAAGTAATGTATTTCATAAAAAATCAAAAGCTAAATCCTCCCTACCCCTCCTTTTTCTAAGGAGGGAACTATTTTTTAGCTTCGCCAAAATGGAAAAGTTCCTCCCTTTGCAAAGGGAGGTTAGCAGTGATTTAGCTTTTGACGTTAAATAAACCATTAACCCACTAACTTCACAACCTCCATCAGGCGATTCGAATAACCCCATTCATTGTCATACCATGCGTAAATCTTTACTTGTGTACCATTGATCACCATGGTGGATAGCGCGTCGATAATCGACGATCTTGGATCAGTCCGATAATCCACGGACACCAGTGGTCGTACTTCATAACCTAATATGTCGCGTAATGAACCCTCTGAAGCTGCTTTCAAAAGTTGATTCACTTCCTCTGCAGTCGTTACTTTCTCAACTTCAAAAACACAGTCCGTTAATGATGCATTCGCCAGCGGAACACGCACGGCATGCCCATTAATCAGACCTTTCAACTCGGGAAAAATTTCAGAAATGGCTGCGGCTGAACCCGTGGTACTTGGAATTAAGCTAATGCTTGATGCCCGCGATAGACGTAGATCATTCAGAGGCTGATCTAAAATGCTTTGGGTATTGGTCAAATCATGAATCGTCGTCATAGAACCGTGGCGAATACGCAAATTTTCATGAATGACTTTGACCACGGGTGCGAGACAATTAGTGGTACAAGATGCGGCGGTCACGACTCGATGCTTGGCAGGATCATACAGCTGATCATTCACCCCCATCACGATATTGAGCACACCCTGAGCTGGAGCCGAAACGACCACGCGCTTGACACCTTGATCAAGATAACCTTGCGCGGCAGCGGCAGTTTTAATTCTACCGCTGGATTCAATCACGACATCGCAACCTGACCAATCTGTCTCGGCAATGTCTTTGTGATGCGTGACGGGAATACGCTGTTGACCAATGATCAAAACATCGCCGTCATGCGTTGCTTCATGCTGCCAGCGTCCATGCACAGAATCAAAGTTCAGCAAATGCGCATAGGTTGCCGTTGTACCCATGGGATCATTGATATGGACAAATTCAAACGCTGGATTGCCCCAAGCTGCACGCAGGGCTAAATGCCCAATTCGACCAAAACCGTTAATGCCAACTTTAATTGCCATCGTCAAATTCCTTCTGCTAATGGACAATATTTTTATTCAATAATGATCTCTTCCACCACCCTTAATATCCTCCCAAGGCGTGACTTAGTCAATGAAATGGCGTTTCATTTTGTGTGCAGATGAAGACCTTATGGTTGTGCTTTTAAGGCAATGGTTTTAAAACAAAAATCGCTTACTGAGCTTGTCGAAGTATCGAAATGCGTATCAGAAACCGCTTATTTCGACTCCGCTCAATGAGCTAATTTAGGTAGCTCTAAAAACCGTTACTTAAAATCACCACGCATTGCCAAAATTTGCTCTTGCAGCTTTTCCATGCTCACTTCATCGGGTGCAATCGGCGCTGCAACGATGAGTTCAATACGGTTATAGAAGCCACGACGAAACGGTCTGATCATTGCTGTACCCCGTACGACGCGTGAAAAGAAACTACCCCACAACCCTCGTAGTGCCATCGGCACAACAGGCACAGGTTCGCGTTTCAGAATCTCCAACATGCCGCTACGAAAGGTGTTGAATTCGCCCGTTTTGGTCAACGCCCCTTCAGGAAATATCATCACCAAATCACCATCACGCAAAGCCTGCGCTGCGGCATCAAATGCTTTTTCTTTTAATGTCGGATCTTCTTTTGATGAGGCAATTGGAATCGCTTTCATGGTTCTAAAGAAACTGCCGAGCAACGGATTTTTGAAGATATTATGATCCATGATAAACCGTGGTGGACGCGCTGTTTCTGAACCAATAATCAATGCATCGACATAAGACACATGATTACATACCAGCAGTGCTGGGCCATTAACCGGAATATGCTCTAAGCCTTCGGTGCGCACTTTGTAGATCGTATTGATCAGCAGCCAAACCACGAAACGCATCATGAATTGCGGCACAAGCGTGAAAATATAAATCGCCACGATGGCATTCAAAATTGCGACCGCGAGAAATAATTGCGGAATACTGAAGTTCAATTTAAACAACACAATGGCGAATAAAGCGGAAGCGACGATAAAGATTGCATTGACGATATTGTTTGCGGCAATC
>CAYJUB010000362.1:0-3265 GCA_964373145.1 uncultured Moraxellaceae bacterium | reverse complement strand
ATGGATGGTTTCGAGGTTGCGACGCTTGTGCGTCACAATCCAAGATTGTCATATTTGCCGATCATCATGATTACCTCACGTACGGGTGAAAAACATCGTGAACGTGCGTACAGTATTGGTGTTGATGGATATATGGGTAAACCATTCCAAGAGCAGATCTTGCTGGAAAATATCAGCGATCTTTTGATTGAATCAAAAGCAGCTATTACTCGTAAGACAACGGTATAAATGCGATGGTGTATTCAGCGGCACCTCGGCTGTTGATTGTTGCAGACAGCCCAATGCAAAGGATTGCGATTGCGGATGCAGTGTCGCGGAGTGGATTTGATGTGTTACATAACATCCACTCAAATCGATTAAAGTCAGAGCATTGTGCATTGTCGCCTACGCTTTGGCTGTTGGATGTCGAAGACGAAGATGAAGTGATGGATTTGTTGGGCTATGATGCACCATTGATGCTGGGCATCTCGCCTGCACCGCCGCCAATTAACAAAGCAGCGTATCAAAAGTGGGTCAAGTCTCTGAGTGACAAGCTGAATAAACTGCTTGGTGCTGCTCCGCCATTATTGGTTTTCGAAGAAGAGAGTTCGTTTGATGATGTTGATCCACTCTCTGATGTGCAATCAGAGACTAAATTAACGCGATATCATCCTGACAATACTAGCTACATCACGGGACGAGTTGCACCGAATTTTCAGTATGTTTGTGTGTTAGCCGCATCAATGGGTGGTCCAGAGGCGGTGAAACGGTTTTTGGATCATGTGCCAGTCACATTGCCCGTTGCATTTATACTTGTTCAGCATATTGATCCAAATATGCAGTCGGTTTTGCCTCGGGTGCTGGGACGACACAATGCTTGGAAGTTTGATACGGAAAAGAATTTTACGCCACAGGAGCCTGATGAGGAGTTGCGAGTTCTTCCGAATCTACTGCTGGCGAAAGGGCATATTCTCGTTGTACCTGCACTGCGTCAGATTGATTTTGGTGATTGTGGTGAAGTTTTTGCACATGCGCCAAGTCAACCAAATACGGAGAAATACACGCCGTGGCCTGGTCAATATAAACCATCGATTAACGATGTGATGCGCCGTGCAGCAGAAGCGTTTCGCTCTCGACTCATTACGATTGTGTTCAGTGGAATGGGTGATGATGGGAGTGCTGCGGTCAGTACTGTACAAGAGACGCGCGGCGTGATCTGGGCTCAGAGCTCAGGAAGTTGTGTCTGCGCGAGCCAACCTGATAATGTGAGAGCCTCAGGTCAGGTCAGTTTTAACGGGACTCCAGAAGTGTTGGCGGAACATTTACAGCTGTTTATTGCTGAACAATCGACTTCGATGAGTTAATCACTCGCTAAGCAATATTTAGGAAATAAGGAAATCAATGATGAGTAGTGCTAACCCAGCAAAAGATTCTTCACTGTCCAATCAGAATATCAGCTTGCTGACAGCATCTGGAATGATGGAGTTGTACGTATTATCCGTTGGTAATGGTACGTCATGGGTATTGCCTCAAACGCTTGCGATTGAGGAAATTACTTTGAAGCCGTCTTCAGATAAAGATAAAGACGTTGTTTGGAAGGGGAAAAAAATTCCACTGGTGATGCTTGCGGCCAAAAAAGATGTCACCCATGCGTTGGTCATTGATGGCGTGCAGGATAATCTTCGTTATGCCATTGCGACAACCAGTGCATCGATTATCTCAAATGTCCGCATGGCATCGTTGAAAGACACCGAGGCGTTAGCGGATGCCAAAGGCACTAGCAAAGCCAATCAATTCGTCTATCAGCATATTCAGCACGATGGTCAAACGTGGATTGTGCCCGATTTAGAAGAAATCGAACGTTCGTTTAAATGATTTGAAGATCCAATGAATTAAAAAGCCGACATCATGTCGGCTTTTTACAATCTGATTTAAGCGAGTAGCTTAGTTAAGATACTTTGATAAATGTCGGTTAATGGCTCAAGTGAGGCAACATCCACGTGCTCATTAATTTGATGAATCGTCGCATTCAAAACACCTAATTCCAATACTTGTGCGCCAGTTGGGGCAATAAATCGACCATCACTGGTACCGCCGCTGGTTGAAAGCTCAGTTTCAACGCCCACTGTCTCACGAATCGCTGCTTGTGCTGCCGCAACTAATTCGCCTTCGGCGGTCAGGAATGGCTGTCCTGATAATGACCAATCCAGTGTGTATTTGAGATTGTGCTTATCCAAAATTGCATGGGTGCGCGCTTTGAGTTGATCAGCAGTCAGTTCTGTTGAGAAGCGGAAGTTAAACACGATATTAATATCCGCAGGAATGACGTTGTTCGCGCCCGTTCCTGAACTCAGATTCGAAATCTGGAAGCTAGTCGCAGGGAAGAAGTCATTGCCATGATCCCAGACTTCATTGCTGAGTTCAGTGATTGCTGGTGCAGCGCGATGAATCGGATTGTCAGCAAGATGGGGATAGGCGACATGACCTTGTTTGCCATGTACGGTCAGGATGCCGTTCAATGATCCACGGCGACCATTTTTTATCACATCACCGAGCGTGTTGGTGCTGGAAGGTTCGCCGACTAAACACCATTTAATTTTTTCGTTACGCGCTTCTAAGGCTTCAATGACTTTGACTGTGCCGTTGATCGAAGGACCTTCTTCGTCGCTGGTAATCAAGAAGGCAACAGAGCCTTGATGATTCGGATGTTCCGCAACAAAGCGCTCGCAAGCCACAACCATCGCAGCCAGTGCGCTTTTCATGTCAGCAGTGCCACGACCATAGAGTTGTCCATCACGAATTTCAGGTGCGAATGGCGCAGAAGACCATTTGCCTAAATCGCCTGTTGGGACAACGTCGGTATGTCCAGCAAAGCAGAAAAGTGGTGCAGTTGTGCCCCGACGTGCCCAAAGATTATCGACATCACTAAAGCGCATTTTTTCGATATGAAAACCGATTTTGGCTAAACGCTCTGCCATGATGGTTTGGCAATCTGCGTCGATTGGGGTGACGGATGGGCGGCTGATGAGGTCGAGGGTTAAATCTAATGTAGCGGACATTGAGGTGAGTTTCGGCTGTATGAAATTATCGTCAGATTTTAGCCGAAATTCACGGTGTTGTGGCTATTAGATGTTTATTCAACCACCGTAATCATTCGACCTGCATAGCGTACGACTTGATTAGCGACAATTTTATTGCGTTTGCGCAGTTCGACTTTGCCATCAACAGTGACTTGCCCTTCATCAATCACATGCTTTGCGGCGGCACCGCTGTCGCACCAGCCTTC
>CAYJUB010000361.1:0-3280 GCA_964373145.1 uncultured Moraxellaceae bacterium | reverse complement strand
AGAACTGACCAAAACCACAAATGAATGGAGAGATAACATGGGTGTTTTTAATTTATAAAAGGCGTTGGGGATAAAATTTTTGGGCATCACGACGATCCTGCACCTGCTGCTACGCCAATTGCCGAACGTTCGGCACAAGATATTGCTAATCTTTTATTAAAGCGTGCAATGAGTTTAGGCCTTCCAATTGAGGGTCTTTCAGTGACTTATAATTCGGATACCGACACGGCGAGTGTATCTGGCTCAGCAAAGAGTCAAGCTGATCGAGAGAAAATCATTCTGGCGATTGGGAATAATCGAGATGTTGCTAAAGTCGTTATCGACAACATTACGGTTGCAGCCCCTGAGCCAGAAAGCCGCATGTATACCGTCAAATCAGGTGATACGTTGTCTCACATTTCTAAGGAAATGTATGGCAATGCCAATCTCTACAATAAGATTTTTGAAGCGAATCAGCCTTTATTGACGAGTCCAGACAAAATTTATCCTGGGCAAGTTTTACGCATTCCAGCGTAAGTTTTTTAACTCTCCGTAAAAGAGCGCTTGATGCGCTCTTTTTTATTGATAGAGTCCGCGGGGCTTTCTCTTACTGCGCCTCAATAACCGACGGTGAATCGCTGACGTGAGTGTGCAGGTTTTTCCAGCTCATCGAGATAGGCGATTGCATAATCAGCAAATGTAATCCAGCTCTTACCCGTTTCATCAACCAGAAGATTGTCTTGTCCAAGACGGAATTTACCTGTGCGATCACCTTCGATAAATAATGCCGATGGCGATAGAAATGTCCAGTCGAGCTCCGTTTCTAAACGAAGGGTGTCGAGATAGACGCCACCTGCGCTGGCTTCTGCTTTGTATTCATCTGGAAAGTTTGGCGTATCAATGACTTTTAAATTTGGCGCGGCAAATAAACTACCGGCACCACCCACGACCAGCAATCGTTTAACGCCAGCTTTTTTGATTGGCTGAATAATTGCACTGGCTGGAATGCCAGAAAAGTGTGCCGCACTAAAAACAGCATATGAACCTTGGACTGCATTTTCCAGAGCGGTTGCATCTAGAATATCAACTTCTTTTACGGTCACACCAGCACGGTCACTCAAAGATGAGGCTTTACGTGCAATCGCTGTGACCGTATGACCACGGCGTAATGCTTCTTCTAACAATTGACCGCCTGCACGACCTGTCGCTCCGATAATGGCAATATGACTCATGGGGTAGCTCCTTAATATTTAATGTTGAATCGTGTTTTAAAGCGATGATTGCCTGCCATCACCATTTCATTTCACCTTTCGCAACTTTGGCACTGATTTCTAACGATGAAATTGCGCCCGCAGCGGGATAGGCTACTTTCATTGCGTTGATTAACGCGGTTGAATCCTTGGCTTTGGCAGTTTCTGCATCGAAGGTATGAATATAGTTTTCCGTGTATTTGACGGAATCAATATTTAATGCCGCATTCGGTAAAAAATGTCCGGGAATGACCGTTTTAGGTTTGAGTTTTTCAATGGTCTTTAGGGTGGTGAGCCAATCTGTGTGAGATTTTGGTGTTTGGGTATCCGCCATCCAAATGTGCATGTTGTTGCCGTTGATCACAACACCGCCAACAATCGCTTTAATCGATGGAATCCACACCACACTACGATCAGGTTGATTGCCTTTTAGATCAATAATCTTCAGTTGTTTGCCTTCTAAAGATAAGTGATCACCCGTCAACGCATCTGGAATAATCGTTTGCGTTGGTGCATCAGCCGCCAAAATTGGATTCCAGTAGGCTTTTTTTCCTTCTACCGTTTGTTTAATGTGTGCCACGGTTTGTGGTGTGGCGAGTACTTTTGCCTTCGGAAAAGCGGCTTTAATCGTGTCTAAACCAAAGTAATAATCGGGATCGCCATGACTAATATAAATGGTGGTCAGTGTTTTACCACTTGCTTTGATTTTTTCGACAAGTTTTTCTGCTTGAGACTTTCCAAATTGTGCATCGATGAGGATGGCCTCTTTTTTACCCGTCACTAAAACCGAGGAAACAGGGAAGATTGCTGCTGTGCCCGGATTGTATATCTCTAATTTAAGCGGCGAAGCCTGCGCTTGGCTTGCAAGTCCGAGCGTGAAAAGTGCACTTGTTAAGAAGGATGTTTTTTTGAGTATAGACATGATGAACTCCAATTTTAAAACTGATTATTCGGCGGTAGATGTACGATAATTTCTTTTTATAGTGCAAAAAAGCCTATTATTAATGATAGTTTGTTTCTAAAATCGATCTAATAATCGGTGAAAGTATTGGTTGAGGGTGGATATGGATAAGTTAATGGCGATGGAAGTCTTCGTCACGGTCGTCGATTGTGGCAGTCAATCTGCTGCTGCGGAGAAACTGGATTTATCTCGTCCTGTGGTTTCACGTTATTTGGCTGAGCTTGAGGATTGGTCTGGCAGTCGTTTACTGCATCGCACAACGCGTCGACTTGGCTTAACGGCTGCGGGCAGTGAGATGTTGCCACGATGTCGGCATATTTTAGAAATGACCAGTGATATGCGTGATGCCTCTTCGATGTCTGAAAATACACCACATGGTTTGTTGCGGATTACGGTCAGTTCTTCGTTCGCGCAAGCGCAAATGGCGCAAGCGGTGACGGCTTATATCAAGCAATATCCGCTGGTGGCAATAGAGCTGTTGCTGTTAGATCGTACGGTGAATTTGATTGATGAGCGCATTGATCTTGCAATTCGTATTACCAATGATCTGGATGCCAATTTGATTGCACGGCAATTGTCTGTATGTCGTTCGGTCGTGTGTGCATCGCCTGAATATTTACGCGAACACGGAACGCCAATCCATGCTGATGAGTTGGTTTTACATCAGTGCTTAACGCATTCATATCATGGCAAAAATGCTTGGGTCTTTGAGCGGAATGGTGAGCAGTTGTCGTATCGCGTACAGAGTAGTGTGAGTGCGAATGAAGCAACCGTTTTGATGCAGGCGGCACGGGTGGGGGCGGGCATTGCACTGTTGCCGACCTATTTGGTTGCACCACTCATTCGCTCCGGTGAGCTGGTTGCATTATTACCAGAGTATCGAGCCGTTGAGTTGGGTATTTATGGTGTGTATGCATCAAGAAAACATATGCCTGCGGCATTGCGTACGATGTTAGATTTTCTGGTTGAGTATTTTACGGATCAACCCAGTTGGGATGCGATGTGAGGGGTTGCAAGGTCATTGCTCTGAAGTCCTCCCCTGAGGGGGAAGATTTAGATGGGGGTGCTGTTGATCTTAAAGTCAAAAGCA
>CAYJUB010000360.1:0-3281 GCA_964373145.1 uncultured Moraxellaceae bacterium | reverse complement strand
CCCAACCCTTATTAGCCACTTAACAATCTGTCCAACTTATTGGGGTCAGTTCACAGGAGCAGGGCTTTGATGGCGCTATTCGATGATCAAATCGCAAAAAGATTCAAATTAAAATGTATCCGCAGGTATACGAACCCAACCTTCCATGAGAATACGCGCACTGCGACTCATGATGGCTTTGGTGACGGTCCATTCGCCGTTGACTTGGGTTGCTTCGGCACCGACACGTAACGTTCCTGAAGGATGACCGAAACGGACTGCGGTACGCGCGCCGCCGCCAGCTGCAAGGTTGACCAGCGTGCCTGAAACCGCTGCCGCTGTACCAATCGCAACCGCCGCAGTACCCATCATCGCATGGTGCAATTTACCCATCGATAGTGCGCGTACGAGTAGATCCACTTCATCCGCTTTAATGTGCTTACCGCTTGAGGCGACATAATCTTTAGGCTTGGATACAAACGCAATTTTTGGGGTGTGTTGACGGGTGAGTGCCTCGGCAGGATCTTTGATTAAACCCATGCGCAGTGCACCCGCCACACGAATGGCTTCAAACTTTGCCAAAGCCGCTGGATCGGTGTTGATGGCTTCACGCAGTTCAGTGCCTGTGTAACCAATCTCTTCTGCATTGACAAAGACGGTTGGAATGCCCGCCATGATCATGGTGCTTTTGAACGTTCCGACGCCCGGAACTTCGAGATCATCGACCAGATTACCTGTTGGGAACATTGATCCAGCTTCGCCATCATCCGAAGGGTCCATAAATTCCAGTACAATTTCTGCCGCTGGGAAGGTCACGCCGTCCAGTTCGAAATCACCAGTTTCTTGTACTTGACCGTTGGTCACAGGAACATGGGCAATAATGGTTTTGTGGATGTTGGCTTGCCAAATACGCACTATGCACACGCCATTTTCGGGGATACGCGCTGGATCAACCAGACCTGCATGAATGGCAAATGCACCTGCGGCAGTCGATAAATTACCGCAGTTACCGCTCCAGTCGACAAAGGCTTTATCAATAGAAACCTGACCATACAAGTAGTCTACGTCATGCTCTGGCTGCGTACTCTTGGACAGAATCACGCATTTACTGGTACTGGACGTTGCGCCACCCATGCCGTCAATGTGTGCAGAATAAGGGTCTGGGCTACCAATCACGCGCATAAACAATTTGTCGCGAGCTGCACCTGCAACTTGCGCAGCTTCAGGTAAATCTTGCAGACGGAAGAATACGCCTTTGCTGGTGCCGCCACGCATGTATGTGGCAGGGATTTTGATTTGAGCGATGCTTGTCATTATTTAAAATACCGATGATCTGTTGAGTCTGGGAGAGATTATAGCGTTAATGTCCTGAGGGATATATGGCGGATTGTTGTCGCCTCGTCGAGTAAAATGTTCAGCGTAGCATCGATTCTAAAAAGGCTCTGTCGATTTAAGTGCCAACATTCCGCCCTGAATTGGATGCTCTAATGCCAGATAGCTGGCATGTAAAGCTAATCGTTTTAATGGGCTTTGGCTTGGTTCGGGGTGATACAACTTATCGCCTGTGATGGGATGTCCAATATGCGCTAGATGCACCCGTAACTGATGCGAACGTCCTGTGATCGGCTCTAACAAGATTCGGCTGAGGTCTTCCACCGCATCGTAATTGAAGTGTTGGTAAAGCGTTTTGGCGTGTTTACCGATTTCGAAGTCAACTTTTTGCTTGGGTCGATTTGGCCAGTCGGCGATGAGTGGCGCTTCGATGCTGCCTGAACCTGCGAGATGTCCTTGGACGATGGCGATATATTGTTTGTTGACGGTTCGGGCTTGGAACATTTTGCTGATGGCAACTTCTGCATCGCGATGTTTGGCAAACATGAGTATGCCTGATGTTGCCATGTCTAAGCGATGGGTGACTTTTGCGGTTGGGTATTTTTCTAAGATACGGAGGTATGCGCTGTCTTGGTGTTCAGGTAAGCGTCCCATGACGGCGAGTAATCCTGCAGGCTTATCAATCACAACGAGATCATCATCTTCATAAATGATGTTTAGCGGCGCGCAGGGTGGTGCATAAACAAAATCGTTACCTAAAGGCATAGCGTTAAAAAATGATGAGATCTTAATAAGTAGTATATATCGTTCGCTTGAAGCGGTGAGAGAAGTTATTAAATATCAATCTAAAAAATATATACGCTCATAAAAATTGTATTTTAAAGTGTATCGCACTGTTTCATGAATACAGTTCGATACACTTTATAAATACATCAAGCGTGGGTCATTGAATTTCCGCAACGCTCATTTTTGGAAATTTTTCTGAGCCGATTAAAAGACTCATTGAAGTAAATAGTTCAATGAGTCTGTCTAAGCGTGCTTTAAAAAATGATTGAAATTCGTATTTTGATTGAAAAATAAATAGATCCTCGTTCATCGATGAAATGATCTATTGCTGCATACGTTGATTAAGGGCGATGAAGTGCGCAGAGTTTGTTGCCGTCTGGATCTCGGACGTAAGAAAGATGTAGTGCACCTAAGCTACCTTCGCGTAAGCCTGGCGCGCCTTCGATTGAGGTACCACCATTTGCGACCGCTACATCATGGAATTCGCGCACTTGTTCAGGTGAGTGGCACTTGAAGCCGATTGTTGAGCCGTTTGCGCAGGTTGCTGGTTCGCCGTTGATGGGTTCGGTAACGCCGAAAGTACCACCGTTATGGCTGTAGAAAAGTCGTGTATGACCACTCGCTGCGACATTGACCAATGGCTCACCTACGCCGAGTACACCAAGCACTTTGTTATAGAACGCTTTTGATCGTTCGATGTTGTTTGAACCGACCATGATGTGATTAAACATGCTTACTCTCCTGTATCCTCAACATGATGTCGAGTGTGATTTCGAACAATACTATCATTTGGATATGCGGGATGTGGTTCTTACGATGACCGATGCGTTTATACAGAACCTTCAATGTCGATGTTTCTTGTAGTAAATATCGCGAGGTGACGTTGGCTGAAGCGTAGATTAAGCCCTGTGCTCCTTGTGTGACATTGGATGAGTGGCTTGGAGCATTTTGCTGATGGCGACTTCTGCATCGCGGTGTTTGGCAAACATGAGAATGCCAGAGGTTGCCATGTCTAAACGATGGTTGACTTTGGCCGTTGGGTGTTTAGAGGCATAGGTGAGTGACGACGAATTTTTTTAGTGGTTGTGAGCGCACCCAAAGTACTCATGTAGATTCAGTGTGTCAATATGTGCTTTACCGTAGCCGATAGTCTGTTATGCACGTTGAATAATGCATTTTTTAGG
>CAYJUB010000359.1:0-3291 GCA_964373145.1 uncultured Moraxellaceae bacterium | reverse complement strand
CAATGAGTTAGCTTCATAAACATAGACTAGCACCTTTGCTAATCTAGTACAGCCCTAATAATTAAAATGGATTTGTATTGTTTGTGTAAGCATTTGGTATTATTTCGTGTAACTGAAGTTTTTTTCATCAATATTTTAACGTCTCAAATAGGGATTGATTTATATAAAGTTATTTTAAGGAGATTATTTATCTAAATAATCTCAATTTTATTTTTATCTGCATGATTAGATTTTATTATTAAAAATTATGGGTTTGCGGCAGCTTTGTGATTTTGCGTATAGTGCGTGTGTTCAGCAGGTTGCTGTTTTTATGATCACGGTTTTGGGAGGAAGAAAATGACTACGCTTGCAGTAACACGCTTTAAGCTTTCGGTTTTCAGTGAGCGCTATTTTCCAGATCCTAAATCTCGACCTTGCCCTAATACGCTTAAAAACCATATTCGTTTGAACATTCTTTCGGGGCGAAAAATTGGTGGTGCGTGGTATGTGGAATGCACCCCATGGGGTGAGCCGCTACATTATGGTGAATCCGCAAAGGAAGAGTCAACTACAGCCATCAGCACAGGCAATAAACGCGCTGATGCTATTCTGAAAAAAATAGGTAGGTGAGATCATGCCACGTCCACGTCAAGTTGGTAATAAGGACTTACCACCGAATCTCCATGTTAATTACAAAAATGGCAAGCCGTATTATCGCTAAAAAATGCTGGATGGTCAGCGATTTGGATTGGGCTGTGATAAAAAAGAAGCAATCTCAACAGCGCTCACCCTTAATGCTGAGCTGTCACAAAATTCTGATTTATTAAATCGCATTCAGTACAAGCGTGACAAAAAAGAACAAGCAAAAAACCCCATTCCAACAATGGATTACGCCATTGAAAAGTTTGGGGAACGCTTGTTGACCATGAAGTACGCGGACTCAGTACGCAAAAATCAGAGGCAAAATCTTAATCGCTATAAAAAGCTTTGGGGTGATAAGCGAGTCAACGATGTGATACATCAAGATGTCGTTGATTTCCTTAATCCGCTTTCAGCCCATGCATACATAAAGCACAAAGCTCTACTCGTAAATATGTGGCAATTTTTTCTGCATCAGGCGTGGGCTAAAGAGAATTGGCCTGCTAATACCATGGATGCGGTACTTCCAGAAAAAGCACGTTTGCCTATTACTTACCCTGATCTGATGGCCATACATGCAATCAGTCCAGACTATGTACAACGTTCTATCGATTTAGCTCTGCACTCATTACAACGACGAGAAGACCTCAGTAAAATGCAACGAGACATCGTCAATTTAACGGCTAATACGATAACAATTTATCAAGGTAAGTCAGAGCATTATGCAAAGCCAATCTGGATCGAAGTGGATATGCATGATGAATTACGGGATGCAGTGGTAGCGTGTATGTCTTCACCATTAGCATTTCGTTGTCCGTATCTCTTGCACTACATCCCAAAAAAAATGACTAAAGAAGTCAAAGCAAAGCCACACTTTATGATGATGACACCTCAATTTTTATCCAATTCGTTTGCGGAATATCGTGATAAATCTGGATTATTTAATCACTTAGAACCTGAACAAAAGCCTACATATCATGAAATTCGTGCATTGGGGGAATTTATGATCAAGAACAAATACGGTAAAGAATATGCCAAAGCACTTGCTGGCCATTCAACGGATGCGATGTATGAGCAGTATGTTGGACGTCATGAGGTTGTTAAGCCCAAGCGTATCAGTTTTCGCTCTGACCAGATGAAGCTAACTTTTTAAGTTGCAAGGAGTAATTAAATGATATCTAAAAAGACACCTTCAGACGAGCAATGCACTGAAATCATCATTCAACCCAATACTGAAGCAAGCAGCTAAAGATGTGTTGAGGTTTTGAAGCAAGCCATGTTTTCGTTTCACTCAAACGCTTGCTAGGGACACCCTAGACCCAAAATCTAAAGCAAGATCGACAGCAAAGTAAGGCCAACTCCAAAGGAATCAGCCGTGAGCGAAGTGTGTGTAAACGACGAAGGGATTCAAGAACCAGCCCCACCCAAGGAAAAAGGCGGTCGTCCGCTTCTGGAACGAGAATCAGTCAAAAACTTCACCCTTGGCGTGCGCCTGACCGCCGCAGAAGTTGTTGTGCTGAAAGAAAAAGCAGCAAAAATGGGACTGAAGCCCGGGCAGTGGCTGCGGGAAGCCGCACTATCACGTCGTCTGCCACCATCACCAGTACCTACCATTAACCGGGAACAATATGCCGAACTGGCACGCCTTGCCGCCAACCTCAATCAACTTACCGCTGCAATCAATCGCGGTCATACCTTAGTGGACAGCAGTATAACTGTGCTGCTGGATGCGCTAATGCTTGAAGTCAGTTGGCTACGATTGGCGTTACTGGGTATTACGGACAAACCCCATGATCGCCAAGAATAAAAAGGGCAGGAACTTTAGAGGCATACTTCATTATGCACTTGAAAAGGACTGCGAGCACATCGACTCCAACATGGCAGGCACAAGCGTGCAAGATTTGGCGCAAGAATTTGGCATAATCCGTAGCTTACGCCCCACGCTGGGTAAAGCCGTTTTCCATGTTTCATTGTCATCCGCAGTCGGCGAACGACTAAGCAGCGAGCAATGGAGTGCCATCGGTCAAAAATACCTACGTGGGATGGGTTTTACCGACAATCAATTTGTCATGGTGCGTCATCTGGATACTGACCACGACCATGTCCACCTCATCATCAACCGAATCACGCATAGCGGCAAAGTCGTCAGCGACAGTAACGACTATCAACGCCAAGACACCATCATGCGCGAAATCGAACGTGAGTTTGGCCTACAGCAAGTTGCACCTAGCAGCCAAGCCCAGCGAAAAGCTCCAACCAAAGGTGAAATTGAACACCACTTGCGCACAGGCGAGACCTCAACCCGCCAACGACTACAACAATTGGCCAGTGCCGCTGCATCAGGGTGTACCAGCTATACCGACTACCAAGCCAATTTGGAATTGGTCGGTGTGGACGTCATCCCCTATACGCAATTAAACGACACCAAACTCAACGGCCTTATGTACCGCCTAAATAATATTCTCATGAAAGGCAGTGATTTAGGTAAAGCCTACAGCCCAGTTGGACTAGCGAAACAAGGAGTAACTTATGAAAAAGACCGAGATTTTGCGGCAATCCGCAGCGCAAACGAACGAGAGTCACATCGAGCAGATCAAGAGCAATCTCAGCGACTTGAGGGAGCAGGAGATCCAGAGTGTGGAGGAGCTGGCGAAGATGATCAAACCGCTCGCA
>CAYJUB010000358.1:0-3297 GCA_964373145.1 uncultured Moraxellaceae bacterium | reverse complement strand
GAAAACAAAAAAGCCACTCAGCAATTTAATGCTAAGTGGCTCATTTATCTACCAAATTTGGTAGGCGTAACTAGACTCGAACTAGCGACCCCCACCATGTCAAGGTGGTGCTCTAACCAACTGAGCTATACGCCTGTTCTGGAGCAGGATTTTAGGCAAGTTCAACGTGATGTGCAATAGGTAATTAACTTATTTACACGATCACATGACTGACTGGCAGAATTTTAAGCAATATTGCCCATTTATCAAAAATGAGCAGCGCTTTAAGAACGAATACGCCACTTCTTCACCAATCGCCAAAGCTGTCTAATCGCCGCCTTATTAGCGAAACTGTCGGCACTGTGACTGGCATAACGTGCTTGACTATAAATAGCGGCAATCTCTTTGGCTTGCGCTTCATAACGTGGCGAACTTCCTACTCGCGTCAACCACTGCAAGACACCCTCATACGGCTCGCGCGCTAAATCTTGTTTCTCAAGGCGTTTAGATAGTTTGATTAATGGCGCATCTAACGCATGCCAAACAGGTCGACGTCTCCACCACATCACACCAACGACAGTCGCCAACACCACGACAAAAGCACCAAACATGACAAAAACTTGCATCATCTGCGACCGCAAGCCAAACATTTTAAATAAGAAATTACCTTGATTGGCTTGGTCAAATCCAACGACTTTTTGTTGCCACATGTACTTGGCATAATCAACCCATTCACGCGCCTGACCGAGCATCTTAAATTGGTTGTAACGCATCGTACCAGCAATGCCAGCGCCAAATATTGACGAGTCCTGTGCGGCCAGCTCCCGCATACCGCGCTCAATCCGCTCAGGAGCCACTGCCCCAGTAGGATCAAGACGCACCCAACCGCGCCCTGCCAGCCAAATTTCACTCCACGCGTGCGCGTCCATTTGTCGGACTTCTAGGCTTTTGCCATCGCGGCCTAATTGCCCACCCTGATAACCCACGACAACACGCGCTGGAATACCTGCGGCTCGCATTAAGAAGGTAAATGAAGACGCATAATGCTCACAGAATCCACGCCGCGTCTCAAATAAAAATTGATCAATGCGCTCGCCTCTGAGCGGTGGCGGCTGTAAGGTATACACAAATTTTTCTTTGCGAATCCAATTCAAAATAGTCTGGGCATATTTTTCGGGATCGTGATTCACTCGCTTCATTAACTGCGCCGCAAATGCTCGACTTCGAGGATTACTATTCGCGGGGAGCACTAAAGTGTCGCGCGCCAACCACTCAGGTAAATTTGCATCAATCGTTTTGGCATCGAACTGATTTAATTCAAACTTCGTTTGCTGAACAATATCTTCAGAAGCACGTAAGGTATATTCGCGTGTTAGACCCGCCTGCCCATCTCGGCTAAATGGAAAATTTAACGCAAACATCCAAGGCTGCTGTGTCGGCTCAATGATCAGTTGATACTGCACAGGCTGAGGATTATTAAGACTCACCGACTGGGCCAACCACTGAGGAATAGAGCTCGTGTTTCCCCACACGACTGTTTTTAGTTGTGGGTCTGGCGTCTGCCGCCAAGTACGCCCATCAAACGACCCAAGCACTAATCCGCGCCAATACAAGTCTGATTTTTTAGGGATCTGGCCTGCTGGAAAAATCGCTCGAAACGCCAACGCTGTCGATTGACTTAAATCAGCAATGTCACCAGGTGACATGCTATCGCTCATTCCCGTCTGCGCACCGCTTTTATTTAGATTAATGGTCCAAAATGGAGGCATTCTTGGAAAAAATATAAACAAAATGATCATCAGTGGCACAGCTTGCATCACGATCAAGGTCATCGTTGTCAGCGGACTTCGATAACGAACGGGTGATGAAAGATTCTTTTCAGTCCTTTTTTCTTGATCTACGAGTAATGGCTTTTCAGCGACGTTTTGCATCGCCATTGCATACAACACACTCAGTGTTGCAACCATTGCCCAGAGCGCTGTAAACAAATCCTGATCAAACAAAAATAAAGCCGCAGTGATAAACAAGTCAAAGGTCAGAACCACGTAGGCATCACGTCTGACATTCACTTCAAGCAGCTTACCGAGCAAACACATCACCAAAAACGCAGTACCCGCCTCCACCCCTAAATACGTACGAAAGGTCAAGAAGATGCCCAGCATCCCTGATAAAAACACAATCGCTTGCACTGCTTTTTGACGTGTCTTTGACTGTGCAAAGAGACGTTGATGAATCCATCCGAACTGCGAAACCACGACCACAATCGACAGCCCAATCAACCAATTTGGTAAATGTCCGAGATGCGGCAGAATCACCAACAATTGAGCCAGCATCAGCACATTACGCATCGATAATCGCATCACTGCACCTCCGCGAGAAAACGCAGCGCAGCGGCTTGATGAGCGAATCCCATCCCTAAAGGCACAGACTGTTCACGGACTTTTAGTTCAAATGTGACTTGTTCTTCAGTCAACCGTTTCACCCAATACGCCAGTTGCGATAAGCGCAACTCATGCCCACCAGACATTGCATCGTAATCCAGCAACTGTTCACGCCCGACTGCATCAGAAAAACGCTTAGTCAACACACCCTGCCCACGCGCCAAATGCCCCCATGAAACACGTGCCAATGATTCGCCTTCTACAAACGTACGTAGCTCATCAAACTCATCTTGCCCTGCGACACGTACCGCAGCCTCATCATCCTCACCAGACATGACACGTGAACCTTGCAACACACCTTCGATTGGGATTGGCGATACCCATGCAGGTTCACTGAAACGGACATACGTCCATGCGCGTAAAATGCCTAAAGGATACACCGTCGACACACCTAATCTCGGAGGCAGAAATCGTCCGCGCACTGGCGTTGCCAATTGAAAAGCAACAAGCGTTGGGCGGTCAATGTAATCGAGTACACGTGTCTGTCCATCCCATTCCAATTGTATTTGACGTGGAACATGGCGACCGTGTGGGGTGATCCGAATGCGATAATTGGTGACAGTACCTGCTTCGCTATCGGAAGCATCGACTGCTTCGAGCAGTAAACCAGATAAATTATTAAAGGTATTGTGCACCACGATAATGAGGACACTACCCAGAAAAAAGCATAATCCCAAGATCAGATTATTGGCATAATTCACGCCGGCAATAAAAATCGCCACCATCATCATCCCGAACAAACCACCTTCTTTACTTAAAAAAATAAAGACTTGTCTTTGCGTCAGACGGATTTGTTTCACAGGTGGCAAACGTCTATTTTGCCAATCTTGGGTCTTCTTTTTCAGCCATCCCTGAGCAGTCTTAATCATTTATCAAA
>CAYJUB010000357.1:0-3303 GCA_964373145.1 uncultured Moraxellaceae bacterium | reverse complement strand
ATATTCCAGTGATGAGTGCAACAAAAAACCAACATGCAAGCCCCACTCAATCTCTTGAGCCGAGTAACTATGACCAATGGCGTCCAGTGCGTCTAGAATCACATCTTCAAAATCGGGGATCTCCTCAAACCAATCCGCGAGTTCTTCAGCCTGTTTTTTTTCTTGTTCGGAAGCTTTACGGGGGGGCTTAATACTCCAAGGCACAGTTAGCAGTGATCTTTTACGCTTGCTCATTTCACTAAATAAGTGAGCGTCACGCTCTTCCATATCTGCGAACAAATCAGATTGCGCCTGTAAATTACCTTGCTCAGCTTCAGTTAGGATTGAGTGCAATTTTTGTGGAGTCAGGCCACGTGTAGGATGGTCGGCAAACTGTTGATTGACCCAGCCCACTGACGCGTGCTGAGATTCTTTCAGCAAGCCCATATCGACTTTAGTATTTGATTTGGATTTACGTTTAGCCATAAAAAAAGCCCCTAATGATAGAGGCATTTTCTCGCGCGCGCGTAGTTCAGAGTTAGACGGAACGTGTTCCTATTTATTTTCAGGTAAATCAAACATACCGACGAGATAAGGAGCGGAAGTCGTTCCGCCAGCAGCATTTGTATAGCTCATTGTTCCAATTGTGATACCGCAAAACCGTGCGTTTGATTGCGCGACAATATCACCCGTTGACTCAATAGCAAGTAACCGCGTCACTTTGAATGAATCGCTCATCATGCCAGCGTTATAAGTCGTCAACCCAGCAGAACGATCAACCGCAATTTCAATGACAGTGCCAGTTACGCACAAACGTTTGCCGCGCTCACTCTCGGAGTCCTTCATTATTTTGCCGTAAGTTGTCGTTGGGATCTCATTCAGTGCGCTCCAGCTAAAATCATTTGATTGCGCCCAAAGAGGTATCGCCGTTGCTCCCTCAGGCATTTGATTTACACCGTCTTCCATGTGAGGCTTAACTAACTCAATGACATCGGTCAAGGATTTGGCTGAATTGAGGATACTTATAGCTCTTTGTTCATACGATTGACTCACCGTCTCAGTTTCTAAGTTGGGTGACTCGGATATTGGCTCTTTTTGTGAATTTAATTCTTGATCGTCGGCTTTAAAGATACTCCATACACCAATCGCAAATGTCATCAGGAGTAACGTTGCGATAAAGCCGCCCCCGATAGAGGTAACCATGCTTTTCTTATGTATGAGGTTGTGTATTACGAGTGAAATTACACCCCATAAAATAATTAAAATGATCAAAACAACTGGCAAGCTCATTTGGTTATTCTCAGTTTTTTAATGTGGAAGTTAGATTTTCCACAATTCTAACTTAAAACGCCCCTTTAAACCCAGAGCCCCAATCATCGTATTTATCTGAGTTAAGCTCATCACGTGTTGGCGCTGGCGTCCACTCAATTTCACCGCCATCAATTTCAAGACTGGCATAGTGTGCTAGAACAGAAGCAATCCCTGAATCGCCGTGTCGCTTGTTACCATTGCGATCTTTGGTACGTTTGTCAGGCAGCTTCGGGACGCCCTTAATGACTTGAAACGCACGATGATCATCCAGCACCTCATCATTCTTAGGGAGCTTGTCCATCGTACCGTCTTCAAGCGCAGACTTGAATTTAGGCATATGTTGGCGATACCAAGACTCACTGAACATGATTTCATGAACCAATGACTCACCGTATTTTTGCAGCGCAAACTCAGCCAAAGCTGCACCATTACCACCAGCATCAATCGCAAGACCACTAAACCGCCGCAAGCCGTCACACAGTGCAAAGAGGATTTGCTCTTGTTGCTTAAAAGGAATGTTCCGTAGTTCAATCAAGAACTGACATTCTTTCTTAAGTCCTTGAGTGCGCGCGACAGGTTCAAAGACTGATAAGTCACCCGACCGTGCAACGTCAGCGCCCACATAGCAGCGGAACTTAGGATTGATTCTAGCGAGTGCGGGCTTGAGGTGTTCCTCAATCCAATCATCACAGTCTGATTCTCGGATATGGTCGGGCAGTAAGTTGAACTCATCCTTCTGTTCCCAGCGTAGTATTGGCGTCTCATCGCTCATTCGAGACTCAATCAAAGCGCGAGACAACCAAGCACCGCCGCCATTCTTCGGAATACATCCTAGCTCTTCGTCGAGATTATCCGCATAGATTGCGCGGATATTATCAGCCCATTCGACTTGACCATCAGTCGTCCACTGCTTACCAGTGGCCAAACAAATACGCTTGTATAAGCCTTCGTCCAGAGCCTCATCAAAAGTTACGCGATGCAAGCTATACGGCAGTTTTCCAGCACGTATGTCTTCGACGAGCTCATTAAATTTATTGTCCGCACCGTCGTGCGTCGAGATCACACGGACACAACCGCCCCAAATCAGCAACGCAAACGCCGCCTTCAGCAGCTCGCCCAAATTCTCATGGAACGCAGCTTCGTCAATGATAACGCGACCTTGTTTACCACGTAGGTTGTTTGGACGACTTGAAAGCGCGGTGATGCGGTGACCACTGGCGAAACGGATGACATAAGCCAAAATTGCTTTGGTCTCATCCCCGTTAGAGAATACTTCCTCGACTTCTTCAACCTCATCAGCAACGAGGTTGTACGCCTTCGCCCACATCGCACAATCGCGGATGAACTCTTGCGCCATGTCTTTGTTGTACCCGATGTACCACGTGTCTTGACCGTTCTGACTGGCGGCTTCAAGCGCGCTGTCCGCAGCTTCAGCCCATGACAGACCGATACGACGAGACTTCTCCATCACCTTGACTGGCGACTTATCAGCGAGCCACCGTTGCTGATAACCGAGCAGGACAAACGGAGTGTCGGAACTCATGAGCCAACGCCTAGAATCTTTGCGCGGATTTCTGCGGCGGTTTCAGCGGACAACCCGTTTGACTTAGTGATGGTCGCAACAGCGTCAGCGGCTTCGTTCAGCGCACGCTCTCGCGCCGCAACCTCAATCACCTGACGCTCTTTGACTGACATCGTCCGCGCTTGCATCACCGCACGCGCAGCGCGTGCCAGTTCGCCAACCTCAGCGATACTTACTTTGGCGTCGGGACTATTTTTTTCGAGAGCCACATTACATGCAAGTGTAGTGACCGCCTGTGCAAGAAGCGCACCCGCGCGATCATCGACGTCCTCGCCAAGCTCAGAGACCAATGATTGCGAAGCCGCTTGTATATCGCGCATTCGCCCTGCCATTTCATCAAAACTTTGCTTGTACCGACCCAAAGTAGAACGAGCAGGAACATCACTAGGAAACTTAGATTTAATCGCATCTAACATCTCATCCAAAGTCAT
>CAYJUB010000356.1:0-3311 GCA_964373145.1 uncultured Moraxellaceae bacterium | reverse complement strand
CTTTTGCCCTGAAGTCTTCCCCTGAGGGGGAAGATTTAGATAGGGGTGCTTTTGATTTTACGCTAAAACCATCCCCATCCCGACCTTCCCCTTGAAGGGGAAGGAGACAAGCGACCATTTTTTAATTTCAACTATTAACGCAGATATAGCCTTTTCAAAGGAGTGATTTGCTTTGATATTGGTTGGCAGTACTTCTATGCAATGCCCATCAGCAATTCCAGCACCACTTTACTGCCGACAAAGCCAATGAGCAGCAAACCAAAACCCCACAGTGTGAACTTAATCGCGCGTTTGCCACGCCAGCCCATGTGCCAGCGTCCGAAGAGCAAAACACCAAAAATGAGCCACGACAAAAAACTAAAGAACGTTTTATGAACGAGATGCTGTGCCATTAAGTTATCGACGGACACAACACCCAGAAAAAGTGCAACTGTTAATAAAACAAAGCCTAATAACAATAAATCAAACAGCAGTGATTCCATCGTTTGCAGCGGTGGTAGTACGGACACCCAAATCCGATTCAGGCTTTTATGCTTTAATTCACGGTTCTGTACATGCAATAAAACGGCTTGTGTTGCGGCCATAAACAACACGCAATATGCCGCTAATGACAGCACAATATGCCACTCAAGGCCATTTCCCATTTGCGATAAAGGCTGATAGGGCACACGCCATAACGCACCAACCACTAAGCCAAATGTGGCGATAGGAATCGCGAAAATATTGAGCGCGAGCACAGGTCTATAGGTACTAAACACGAGTGTAATCGTTAACATCAGCCAGCAAGTTAGCGATAAGATATTGAATAAATTAAAATCAATACCTGCTGGCGTCAGTAGGTTTGGAATCAAAATAAATGCGTGTAGTGCTGCACCAATCGACAATAAACTTAAACTGACCGTATAGCGCGGCGGTTGCTTCTTCCATAAATACAGCAGCAAATGCCAGAACACACCCACATAGAGTGCAAGAGCGACCATTAATGCGATAAATTGCATCTCGGTAAGCGTGGTTGCATGTGCTGTGATAGTCGGTGCGATGTGGAGGCTATTCATGCCGATGATTCGTCTTCTTAAGCTAAAGGAGGTGATGTAATATGGCTATATTACTCGAACACTGCAATAAAATGCAGGACTACACAAACACGGTACAAATTATAATGAATAGAGTTGTTTGGTGAATGCAAATTTATAGATATTGATGAGTGTTGAATGAACGATGCAAAGTCCGCTGTTTAATATGGATTGAATGCGCTAAAATAACGGCATAAGATATTTCGTACAGGGTAGTCTGTCTTAGCTCGCATCCATTTGATGGTCTAAGATTCAGTTAGTTTCTCTTTTCCAAGATTCGTTTTTAGATTCGTTATTTTAGGCTTGTCGCACATTATGTTTGATACGTTAACCGATCGCTTAACCCAGAGCCTCCGCAATATTTCAGGTTCAGGACAACTCACCGAAGACAACATTAAAGATACCCTACGCGAAGTGCGTATGGCGTTGCTCGAAGCAGACGTTGCGCTGCCCGTCACACGTGAATTTATTGAAAAAGTAAAAACCGAAGCACTTGGGCAGGAAGTCTTAAAACAGCTTTCTCCAGGTCAGGCCTTTGTCAAAATCGTCTTTGATCAGCTGACGTTGATGATGGGCGCGGCAAATGAAAGCCTTGATTTACGTGCAAAGCCACCAGTCATTATTTTGCTGGCAGGTTTGCAGGGTGCGGGTAAAACCACCACTGCAGGTAAACTCGCGCGCTTCCTTAAAGAACGTCAAAAAAAGAAAGTGATGACCGTTTCTGCTGACGTTTATCGTCCAGCGGCGATTGAGCAGTTGCGTAGTGTATCGGCGGATGTTGGGGCGATGTTTGTGCCGTCCTCGAGTGACGAAAAACCGCTTGCGATTGTGCTACGTGCGATTGAACAAGCCAAGATTCAGTTTGCTGATGTCTTGATCGTCGATACTGCAGGACGTTTGCACATCGATGCGTCGATGATGGACGAAATTAAAGAATTACACGCTGCAATCAATCCGACTGAAACCTTGTTTGTTGTTGACTCGATGACGGGTCAAGATGCTGCAAATACGGCTAAAGCGTTTAATGATGCATTGCCACTGACAGGTGTGATCCTGACTAAGACTGACGGTGATGCGCGCGGTGGTGCGGCGTTGTCGGTGCGTGCGATCACAGGTAAACCGATTAAGTTCTTGGGGATGGGTGAAAAGCTCGATGCACTTGAGCCGTTCCATCCAGAACGTGTTGCGCAGCGTATTCTTGGCATGGGTGACGTGTTGTCGCTGGTCGAAGAAGTTGAGCGCAATATCGACAAAGAAAAAGCCGAGAAAATGGCGAAAAAGCTGCAAAAAGGCGGCAAGTTCAATCTCGAAGATATGATGTTGCAGTTCGAACAAATGAAAGCAATGGGCGGTATGGCCGGATTCTTGGACAAGCTGCCAGGCATGAGCGGTAGTGGTATGCAGCAAGCCGTACAAGATGCCAAACCAGAAGCACAGTTGAAAAAAATGGAATCCATTATTCAGTCGATGACGGTCAAAGAACGTCGTGATCCAGACCTGATCAATGCAAGCCGTAAACGTCGTATTGCAGCTGGTTGTGGGATGGAAATTCAAGATGTGAATCGCTTGCTCAAGCAACATGATCAAATGGCAAAGATGATGAAGAAAATTGCTAACCCAGCGGGCATGATGAAAATGGTCAAAGCCATGAAGAACTTAGGTACTGGTGGTGGTGGAATGGGTGGTAGTGCGGGTCCATTGTTTGGCGGGAAATAATTGACCCCTCAATAAAACATTTACAATAAAAAACCCCAGACTATGAGTAGTCTGGGGTTTTTTATTGTCTCAGCAAAATTGATATTAAGAATGTGGGAATAATCCCCAGATAAATGTTGCACTCAAATACATCACCACACAAAGCCAAAATAAAACAAAGACCCCAATCAAATCAGGAATGCGTAGCCATAACCAACTGATCGCAGGATTGCGCCAAAATGCTGACGTCTGCTGACGGGTTTCTAGCATACGATGCAGGATTGGGTGATCAATATGATCCGTGGTTTGAATCCCATGAACTTCGCGCAGATGAGTATGCACAATGTCCAAAGCTTTACGACTTGGGCGAATAAAAATATCTGACAAATCACCAATCACTGGAATCCAACCGATGCTCAAATCGATGAGCGTGAGCTTTAGCGCAGGAAGCAGTTTATGGATTGGTACGCCAATCTGCCACGCTTTAAAGATCGCCACTAACGTCAAACCTAAGCCTGCTATATCACCGACCACAGGAATTGT
>CAYJUB010000355.1:0-3315 GCA_964373145.1 uncultured Moraxellaceae bacterium | reverse complement strand
CACGAGTATGCACATCACCGAAACCAATGATCGAACCTTTAGCTTCTGGCCCTGGAAACTTCACACCTGGCGTCCAAAAAGGTTGCAGCATTAAGCCCATTGCACCGGGTGGTGATTGGCGGAGCAAATCCTCAAACAGTAATTCTGGCTCAATGCCCTGCGCTTCTGCCGCCATCACCTCCTGAGCGGCAAACTCACGCTTAAACCAATTCACCATCCAATAACCACGGAACACCATAAATTCCGAGTTATAAGCATGCGGCACGGCTGCTGGATAGGCAGGCATAAACGGCAGTGGCTCAACATATTTTGAGTTACCTGTATTCAGCGTCGCAGTTGTTCCGTAGCTTAAACAACCGACATCAGGCGTAATTGCACCAGCAGCCAACACTTCACAGGCTTTATCCGCACCAGCCGCATAAAGCACTAAGCCTTCAGGAATACCTGTCTCGCGCGCCGCTTGTTTACTGATCGTTCCCAGTGGTTCGCCCGCTTGTACCAGTGACGGCAATTGGTGTGGTTTGACTGTTAATGCTCGCCATTTTATATCAAACGGAGATGCCCACTTTTGGTTTTTATAATCAAAAGGAATGTAACCAATTTGCGAAGCAACGGCATCACTGAGTTTATCGGTCAGCTTAAGCGTGAGATAGGCTGACAATTGCACAAAATGCTTGGTTTTTGCCCACACATCCGCATGATCAGCCGCAAGCCAATTGCATTCTGCCTTTGATTGAAGCTGACGCATGATGGGCTCTTGACCCGCAACATTCACCGCTGTTTTGAGCCAAAGCGGGAGTTGCGGATAATGATCCGTCCGTCGTGAATCTAACCAAATCGTTGCTGGGCGGAGTGGTTGTAAATCAGCATCGAGACACAACATGGTGGCGCGCTGACATGCCAGAGACACAGCAACCACACGTGACTTCAGTTCAGGATGAACATTCCATAAACTGTGGCAGGCGACAATGACATTGTCCCAGAAATAACTCGCATGCTGCTCCGCCCAATTCGGATGCTCAGAAAAGTACGGCTCAATATGCTGTTGTGATTTGGCAATCAGTTGACCATCCAAATCAAATAACATCGCGCGTACGCTTTGCGTACCTTGGTCAAGCGCGAGGAATAAGTCTTGTGATGATGACATTTTGATAGTCCTATTGAAGTACTTTGAGCATCCTTGCTCTATTGAAATAGCCGCTTACGCTGGGACAGAATATGAGCTCGCGATAATCTGCTGATAACGTACCAACTCCTGTTGCCAACGTGACTCATCCCACGCTAAATATTGCGCGCACAACGGTTTAATCAGATCCAAGACTTCCGCACCACCGTTCGGCATCATGTTGCCTGCACGAATACGACGCAGCATCAAATCATCCAAATGCTGCACCATCTCATTTTGTAAAATCCATTCCACCTGTGTTTTCAGCTTATCGCCAGTCTGCACTTGCACCAGTGGTGAATTCAGGTTGTATGGATCTTCAACGCGATGATTAAAGCAGCGTAATTTACGATTATTTTGGGCATCTTTCAGTTGCTTATCATTGATGATGCTGAGCGCATGCATCACGTCCAATGCAATCAATCGGAATGTGGTGAGCTTGCCACCTGACACGGTGACAACACCGTTACTGCCCGTCCACACTAAATGATCACGACGTTCTTTCGATGGGTCATTGCCCGTACCAGACCCAATAATCGGACGAACCCCCGCCATGGTTGAAATAATATCAGCACGAGTCAGTGACACGGTCGGCAACTGTTTATTCGCGACTTTCAGCAAATAATCAACTTCTGCTGACGTACAGAATGGCTCGGTATTCACTGATTCGCGATGATCTAAATCAGTCGTCCCAATGCTGATCTGGCCTTTCCAAGGATAGATAAATACTGGACGATTATCGTCTGGATGCATGACCGTCAAGCAATCATGAATCGGCATTTTTGATGCAGGAATAAAAATATGACTGCCACGCTGTGGACGAACTTTAGCATCGGTCGCAGAGAGAATATCTGCCCACGCGCCTGTCGCATTCGTCACTTGCTTAGCCTTAAATTCAACCTCTTCACCACTGATGGTGTCTTTAACCGTCAAGTTAAAGCCTGTTGAAGTCGGATTAACCGCATTCACTTGGCTGTAATTGTTTGCCGTACCACCTTCCAACACGGCTTCATGCAGCACACGCAGCACTAAACGTGCATCATCCACCAGCGCATCGGTATAACGCATGCCCCCTTTTAAACCTTCGGCATTTAAGATCGGATATTGCTGCAATAACTTATCACGCGACAGCCAATTGTGATCAGACATCCCTGCCAGCTTGTCATACATGGTCAATACAGCAGTCATCGCGATACGACCCGGAAAAGCTCCTTGGCGAATCGGAAAAATGTACGGAAATCGCACCACCATATGAGGCAACTCGACCAACAAACGCTCACGCTCATGCAAAGAATGCTTGGTCAGACTCACATCACCTTGAGCAAGATAGCGTAAACCGCCGTGTACCATTTTTGATGAGCGGCTCGAAGTACCCCACGCATAATCCTGCTGTTCGAGCAGTAAAGTTTTTTTGCCCAAACGTGCGGCTTCAAGCAAAATGCCTGCACCCGTGATGCCACCACCCACAACCACTAAATCCCAATCGGTTTTACTCAGTTCACTTAACGCGTGCCGTTGACCCAGCATAATTCACACTCATTTAAAATTTGATATTAAAAATTGCTTTGAAGCCCTCCCCCTCATAGGGAAGGAGAAAAGCACTAACTTATACTTCAGGAATCAAACAACCTGGATTCAGCTGTTTATTCGGATCGAAATGCTTGACCATGGTTTCGATCAAAGCCATGCCTTCTGCGCCTTTTTCCACATGTAGCCACGGTGCATGATCACGCCCAATACCATGTTGATGGCTCGCTGTTCCGCCCATTCTTGCGATGGCATCACCAGCCGCTTGTTTGTATTTTTTCCAACGCTCAAGGATTTCAGAATAATGATCCGAATTCTTAAAAATATACGTCGAATAGATGCTACAGCCTTGGCCATACATGTGCGACAAATGCGTAAACACATGCACGGGATACTCACCGCTCGCATCACGAATCGCCTGTTCCATCTCATTCATACACGCAGTGACTTTATCCCAATTGATACACGTCTCGAAGGTATCAACCGAATAGCCGTGTTCCCACAAGCCATTGCGGAAGTATGGTGAACGGAAACGCGAATGCTCCCAGATACCGCCCATAAAGCTGCTGGCAATGTAGGTACCGCCCGCTTCATTGATGGCACGTTTTGTCTCCGCAAGGGCA
>CAYJUB010000354.1:0-3344 GCA_964373145.1 uncultured Moraxellaceae bacterium | reverse complement strand
GCGCTCGGTGACGGGTGACACTGAAGGTAATGCCGTTGGTGGCTGCGTCAAACGGTACGTGGTCGCACCTAAACCTGAACAATTGCGCGGCTTAGGATTGACCGTTCAAGACATCGTTAAAGCCTTGAGCTCGAATAATAGTAATGTCGGCACAGGTTATATTGAAAAGTCTGGACAACAATACCTGCTTCGCTCTCCTGCACAAATGACCAGCATTGATGAAGTTGGGGCAATTGCCGTCAAAACTTATGCAGGGCAAATTGTCCGATTGCGTGACGTTGCGGATATTCACATCGGCAGTGAAATTCGGACAGGTGCAGCCACCAAAGATGGGCAAGAGGTTGTGCTCGGCACGGCGTTTATGCTGATCGGTGAAAATTCTCGAACCGTATCGATGCGCGTCAATGAAAAATTAAAGCAAATTCAACAGAGTTTGCCAGACAATGTGTTTGCGAATGCTGTTTATGACCGAACCATCTTAGTCGATGCCACCATCAATACCGTCAAAACGAACTTGTTTGAAGGGGCAATCTTGGTCATCGCAGTGTTATTTGCCTTCTTAGGGCATTTTCGCGCTGCGCTGGTCACTGCATTAGTGATTCCACTTGCCATGCTGATGACAATTACAGGCATGGTGCATCTCAAAGTCAGTGCAAATTTAATGAGCTTGGGCGCGCTGGATTTTGGGATCATCATTGATGGAACGGTGGTCATTGTTGAACATGCCTTAAGCAAACTTGCGCAGCGTCAACGAGAGTTTGGACGTGTGCTGACGCGCTCGGAGCGATTTGAAACCGTTTTTGAGGCGACTAAAGAATCACGCAAAGCACTGTTGTTTGGTCAGCTCATTATCATGTCGGTGTATCTCCCGTTACTCACTTTAACTGGGATTGAAGGCAAGATGTTCACGCCAATGGCACTGACGGTCATTGTGGCTTTATTCGCGGCGATTTTAATATCTGTGACCTTTATTCCTGCGGCGATTGCCATGGTGACGACGGGTCATATCAATATCCATGATGGTCGATTAATTCGATTTTTAAAACGCAGCTATATCCCTGTCTTTCACTGGTCAATGGGACATAAACGGATCGTTCTGCTGATGGCAACAGGATTGTTTGCATTCAGCATGCTCCTCTCGACGAGACTGGGCACTGAGTTTATTCCGTCACTGGATGAAGGCGATGTGGCGCTGCATGCCCTGCGTATCTCAGGAACATCGCTGAGCCAATCGGTCGAAATGCAATATGCACTTGAGAGTGAAATCAAGAAGCTGCCAGAAGTGAAAACCATGTTTGCCAAAATCGGAACATCTGAAATTGCCAATGATCCAATGCCGCCAAGCGTTGCGGATAACTTCGTTATGCTCAAACCTAGGAAGGAGTGGCCTGATCCAAGCAAAAGTAAAGAAGCTGTTGTGGCAGATATTGAAGCCGCAGCAGGACGTGTGATTGGTAATAACTATGAATTCACCCAGCCAATTCAAATGCGTTTCAACGAATTGATTTCAGGTGTCCGCAGTGATGTCGCCGTCAAAGTGTTTGGTGACGATATGGAGCAATTACTTGCCACAGGCAACCAGATTGCAGCGGTTCTGGAAAAAATATCAGGCAGTGCCGATGTCAAAGTCGAACAAGTCACTGGGCAACCGATGCTGACCTTGGCTTTGCGTCGAGATACGATTTCCAATTACGGACTCTCCATGCTGGATGTCCAAAATCTGATTGCAGGTTTAGTCGCGGGTGAAAAAGCAGGAGAGTTATTTGAGGGTGATCGGCGTTTTGATATCGTTGTTCGACTAAAAGAGGATATTCGCCAGAATATTGAAACCTTAAAGAAAATCCCTGTTCCTCTGCCTAATAATGCGGGTTCAACCGTATTGCTTGGTGAATTAGTGGATTTTCAAATTGCAACGAGTCCTGCACAAATTTCACGCGAAAATGGTAAACGCCGCGTAGTCGTCACTGCCAATGTCAGAGGTCGAGATATTGGTTCTTACATCAGTGCCGCGCAACTACAAGTCAATGAGCAAATCAAACTTCCTGAAGGGTATTGGATTGGTTGGGGCGGGACGTTTGAACAATTACAGTCTGCCCAAAACCGTTTGTTGATTGTTGTTCCTGTGACATTGGGAGTGATTCTGATGTTGCTGTACGCCGCGCTGGGTTCGCTGCGTAATGGGTTACTCGTGTTTACCGCTGTTCCATTGGCATTAACAGGGGGAATTGTTGCGTTGGCCCTGCGTGGAATCCCGTTATCGATTTCAGCCGTGGTGGGATTTATCGCATTATCGGGCGTTGCGGTGTTGAATGGATTGGTGCTGATTTCAGCCATTCAGCAAATGCGACAGCAAGGTATTGCGTTGGATCAAGCGATTTATGAGGGAACGGTGAGTCGTTTACGACCTGTGTTGATTACTGCATCGGTTGCGGCATTGGGCTTTATTCCGATGGCATTTAACGTGGGTATTGGTGCAGAAGTTCAGCGTCCTTTAGCAACCGTTGTGATTGGTGGCGTCATTTCCTCGACCTTACTGACGCTGATCGTATTACCGTTGCTTTATCACTTGCTGCATCGGAAGCCGTTGCAGGGGAAACATCCGTAAAAGTTACCCCCAATGCCTGCGGGTAAGGTTGTGGATAACCTAACGTGGAACACGTGGAACTGGCATGAATACTTGCGTAAGCTGAAATGGCTGTTTTTTAACATCATGATTTAATTACAAAGAATTTTTTGTGGATCAGTCTGTTTTAGCTGCAATAGTAGGTCCTTAGTGTCTGTTCGATAGAGCAGGATAATAGTTTTGAAAGCACTTAATGAAGTCATCGTGCAGATCACTTCATTAAGTTAATGCTTGAACCATTTTGACAAACGAAACGCATGCGGTGTTTCACCTTTCCAGCGTTTATACGCATTAATAAAACTAGTCGGCTCCGCATAGCCGAGCCATTCTGAGATTTGATCAATTGATTGATTTGGAAGCGTCAGATATTGTTCAGCCAGTGCTTGACGGACTTCATCACGTAATTGGATAAATGTTGTTCCTTCTTCTGCTAAGCGTCGTCGTAGTGTGCGCGATGTCATATTCAGTGCCGCGGCGACCGAGGTCATTACGGGGGTATGTCCAACTGTGCTCATCAATTGATCGCGGACTTTAGCGGATAAGTCACTCAGCGTTTTACGCGAATCTAATAATTGGCGACATTGCATTTCGGCCATATGCAGTGCAAGGTCGTTGGACAACAGCAATGGACGTTCCATGTGGAGTCGATCCATCACAGCAAAACTAGAGGGCATATTAAAGTTTGGTTTCAGACCAAAGAAATCTTCATAAGCAGCAAGGT
>CAYJUB010000353.1:0-3345 GCA_964373145.1 uncultured Moraxellaceae bacterium | reverse complement strand
TTGCGGTTGACGAAACTGATAGTCCAGTTGCTTCTGCAAACGAGTAAACTTGAGGGACTCAGTCATTCACCCAACACACTTTGTCTATACATCATAATTTCCAACTTCAAATTAACCTTCAGCCTTTATTGCTTTTTGGTTAAATGTTTTTTCAAAATGGACGATTAAGTCCATATTACCAATAAATTTATTACGAACTTCGTAATCCTTAACGATCTCAATACCTCCACCGTCATTCGTGACCTTCAAGCGGTCAACGGCCTTCACATCACGTAAGCCATTCATATCAAATTGTTGATTGAATGAATTCATCAATGTTTCTGGATTTACATCATTTGGCGCTGCTTTAAGACGTTCGGCAACAATCTTGTTGATTGCCATATCATCATAATATGCACTGCCTGCAGCCATAAAAAACTGGATGCCAATAAATGCAATGAATATCATGGCAACTAGACCCCAGTACGATATTCCTCGTTGTCCACGCATTGTTATTCTCCTGATGCGCTAAAGTTCTATACAAACAACATACTGAATACTTAGTTAATCACACCTGCTCGATTAAAGCTAGGCATATGGAAGCCCGGTTCTTTGTGCATCCATACATAAATTGCACGTCCGGCAAGATTTTCTTCAGGTACAAATCCCCAAAAGCGGCTATCAGCACTATCATCACGATTATCACCCATCATAAAGTAATGATTAGCCGGAACAGTCACTTCCCAATGATGACCATTAGACTGAGCAAACTCACCTTGATTGAGTGATTTCACAAACGGCGCTTGCGATGCACTCCACACTTCTACACGTTCGCGCGTTAAGTGTAAATGTTCACCCATTTGCTCTTGTGAAAACTGCTCATACGTTGAATCACCCATCTCTGGTTGAGCCACTTTCGAAACAAGCTTACCATTGATAGTCAATCGACCTTCATCAAATACAATCTGATCGCCAGGTAATCCAATCACACGTTTAATATAATTGATCGAAGGATTCTGCGGGTAACGAAATACAGCAACTTCGCCACGTTTAGGCTCTCCGCTATCAATAATCTTTTTGTTGATAATGGGCAGACGCCCGCCATAATCGAATTTATTGACTAGGATAAAATCGCCAGTCAATAACGTAGGATTCATGGATTCTGAAGGAATATTAAAAGGTTCAAACATAAAAGAACGAACAACGAGCACGATAGCAAGCACTGGGAAGAAATCATACGCCCAACTAATGGCCATATGCTCCTCTTGAATCTCATGAGTTTTTACTTTTTTTCGTTGCTTCCAGACGAGTACATCCAACAACCAAATGATGAAAAATATCAATGTGGCAGGAACAAGTATCAGATTAAAATCGAAATCCATTACAACATAACCTTCTTAGGAAAACCCATTTACCTGATCAAACTCCATCAGGTAAACAGATCAGCAACCAAAAAATAAACTGCTGGTTTGCCAGCTTAAATCTATCTTGGCAAACCAACAGCACTGATCACGATCAACAGTAGCATGACATCGAATGCTTACTTCTTATCCACCTTCAGAACTGCAAGGAACGCTTCTTGTGGGATCTCTACACTCCCCACTTGCTTCATGCGTTTCTTACCTTCTTTTTGCTTATTCAGCAGTTTTTTCTTACGTGACACGTCGCCGCCATAACATTTTGCGATCACGTTTTTACGCATTGCTTTGACCGTTGAACGGGCGATGATTTGACTGCCAATCGCCGCTTGAATAGCGACATCAAACATCTGGCGTGGGATCAAATCTTTCATTTTTTCAACTAATGAATTCCCACGGAAACGCGCATCTTCCGTATGAGAAATCATCGCTAGCGCATCAACTTTCTCGCCGTTAATCAGCACGTCAACTTTAACCAAACGCGCTGGTTGAAAACGTACAAAATTGTAATCTAACGAAGCAAATCCACGAGACACAGATTTCAATCGATCAAAGAAATCGAGTACCACTTCTGCCAATGGAATTTCAAAAGTCACCGACACTTGATTACCCAAGAACTTCAAATCTTTTTGGATACCACGACGCTCAATACACAGCGTCATCACGTTGCCCAAGTAATCTTGCGGCACGAGAATATGACACTCCGCAATCGGCTCACGTAATTCTTCTGTTGTGCTGCCATCAGGCATTTTTGATGGGTTATCCACCAGAATGATGTCACCATTCTTTTGCACGGCTTCGTAAATAACGGTCGGTGCAGAGGTAATCAAATCGAGATTATATTCACGCTCTAAACGTTCTTGCACAATTTCCATGTGCAACATGCCGAGGAAACCACAACGGAATCCAAAGCCCAAAGCATCAGAAGATTCTGGCTCGAAGAATAACGCAGAATCATTAATTTTGAGTTTTTGCAGTGCATCGCGGAATGCTTCAAAATCACTCGAATCAATGGGGAATAAACCCGCATAAACCTGTGGTTTGACTTTTTTGAAACCCGGAAGAATTTCAACATCCGGTGTGCCATGCAAGGTAATCGTGTCACCCACTGGCGCACCAAAAATATCTTTAATACCCGCAATCACAAAGCCGACTTCACCCGCTTCAAGATGCTTTGTTTCTGAATGCTTCGGATTGAACACACCGACTGATGACACTGGATGACTTTGACCTGTTGATTTCACCAACATCTTGTCGCCTTTTTTGATACGACCATGACGGACACGTACCAACGACACGACGCCTAAGTAGTTATCAAACCATGAATCAATAATCAGTGCTTGTAACGGCGCTTCTGGATCACCAGTCGGCGCAGGAATACGCTCAACGAGCGCAATCAACAAATCATCGATACCCAAGCCAGTTTTTGCAGAAACACGCGGCGCATCATCCGCAGCGATGCCAATGATTTCTTCGATTTCTTTAATCACGCGCTCTGGTTCGACTTGCGGCAAATCAATTTTGTTTAACACTGGAACAACTTCCAGACCTTGCTCAATCGCGGTATAGCAGTTTGCAACCGATTGCGCTTCTACGCCTTGCGCAGCATCCACAACCAGCAATGCACCTTCACACGCAGCCAAACTACGCGACACTTCATATGAAAAGTCGACATGACCAGGTGTATCAATGAAATTCAATTGATAGCGTTCACCGTTAGGATGATCGAAATACAAGGTCACGGAATGCGCTTTAATGGTAATACCGCGCTCGCGTTCCAAATCCATCGAATCCAGTACTTGCGCCTGCATTTCACGATCTTGCAAACCACCGCAACGTTGAATGAAGCGGTCGGCCAAAGTCGATTTACCATGGTCAATATGGGCAATAATCGAAAAATTACGAATATTCTTTATATTAGAGTGACTTGTACTAGATGACATTCAAC
>CAYJUB010000352.1:0-3350 GCA_964373145.1 uncultured Moraxellaceae bacterium | reverse complement strand
ATAATGCATTTTTTAGGATTAGACTAGTCATATAACTAGTTAATTGTTTTTTTAGTGAGAGGTGATCGTCATGCACGCATGGTCTGTACAAGATGCAAAAGCACGGTTTAGTGAGTTACTAGATACCTGTATGGTGGAGGGTATTCAAGTGATTACCAAGCGTGGCACTGAAGCTGCGGTTCTTGTGCCTGTGGATGAGTGGCGACGTTTAACTGCGGCTGCACGACCTTCATTGAAGCAGTTGCTCCTCACTGATACTGCAAGGGTCGATTTTGAGTTAGCGCCTCGTGGTCAAGCGAAACGTCGCCAATTGCCTGAATGGGATTAATTATGTATTTGCTTGATACAAATGTGATTTCTGAATTAAGGCGAATCAAGCCGCATGGGGCTGTGGTTTCTTGGATTCAATCGATTGAAGATAAAGACTTATATCTTTCGGCTGTGACGATTGGCGAGATACAAGCAGGCATTGAAATCACGCGTGAGCAAGACGCGACCAAAGCGATGCAAATTGAACAATGGTTGGATTTGGTTGCTGATTCTTATAATGTTTTATCGATGGATAGCACTGTGTTTCGGGTGTGGGCAAAGCTGATGCACCGAACTTCTGAAACGCTGTACGAAGATGCAATGATTGCAGCGACTGCTAAAGTTCATCATTTAACGGTAGTGACGCGGAATGTGGCTGATTTTCAAGGTATTGGGGTGAAGTTGTTTAATCCGTTTGATGGTATGAATTATTAAGCGGTTAACAATCAGAAGCATCGCTGGGCAAAACACCAAGCCTTGCTTTTTCAATTACAAATCTTTCTCGATAAATTTGCTAATAATTTCCGTTTTATTCCTATCACTATCTGTTGTTTGATCATTTTCAATTAATTCTTGAGAATTTATAAATGTTTTCTTAAAAATTCTTAAGGATTCTGAATTTTCTTCTCTAACCCAATCAAAATGGTATTTGCCCGTACCATTAGTATATTCAAATGTGTGAAAAAAATGATATCTACGGCTCATTCTAGGAACATAGCGACAAACTAAGACCGTATGAATTTCTAATTTATTCTTTACTGCAAGTTGCAAGCATATATTCATCCCTTTTGTTGATCTAACTGAAGGATATGACAAGCCTTCCTTACCAAAATTACAAAAGTGATTAGCTATATAGTTACTATAAATATATGTATTTTCCTCATCACTTAGGAATATTCTATTAATAGAATCAGATATCAATTTTATTTTATCTTTAGTTTCTGCGGAAGAAATTTGGTTAATTGAGTCAAAACCTATTCCGACAACTGTAAATGGCTCAATGTTTCTGTAATTAATTAGAATGAAATCATCATTTTCTTCAATTCTAGCTTCCGCAACACATATGTCGAGATTAGCTTCACTCACGTATAAATATTGTTGACCTTCTGCATTAACTCGCCCTCTATATGCACATTCAACAGGTGGCTCCCACAGCTCACTATCGTTAATATTTCTTTTTTCAATTTGATTCCGTAATTCTTCTGTAAGACGCCTAACTCTAAAAAAGTGTCCATTTTCTTTAAACGTGAAAGAAGTTAAGGACAAAATGCAGAAAGCAAAATCCCCAGGTAAATCAATCATGAATATATCACTAAAGAATTTCTTAATATTCTGATCTGTAATACTATGCTTCACTCTCTCATATTTTCTTAATTTTTCTATTAACACTTCCATACTTATATGCGCAAAGAATGAGTCAAAATCCTCCATTTGCTCTTTTTTTTCTTCTTCGCTTTCAATTATATGGCTTATTAATTTCATTTTGATTGATATCCTTTGAATCACTATGCTACTTAATTTGGTGGCACACAAATAGCTCAATTAGTATTATGAAGCCCTACTAAACAGTCTAGCTTCATAATGAAACCTTAAGCCACAGCCCCTTCCACGAAGTCCTGCGCAAAACGCTGCAACACACCACCTACTTTAAATACAAAAAATTTAGCAATCCTATCATTTTTGGATTCATCTAACTTACCCAATTCTCAACCCTTAACCCATCAACGCGCACAAATTCTTTTTCATTATTGGTGACCATCACCCAATCATTCGCCCGTGCATGTGCCGCCAACCATAAATCATTCGACCCAATAATCTGACCTGTGGATGAAAGATTTTTACGGATTTCTGCATAATGATGAGCTACATTTTCATCTAATTCAACAATTTGAATCATTGATGTTAATTCATCTATAACTTTTAAGGCTTTTTCTTTGCGCTGACTTTTTTCAGCACCAAAACGCAATTCACCCAACGTAATCACAGAGATTAAAATATTTCGATGTGGCAGATGCTTTTCAAAATGCTGACGAACAATTTTAGGCTGATGTTTAGTGATGTAAATACAAATGTTTGTGTCTAATAAATATTGTGTCTGCATTAAAACGCTTCTCGTTCTTGTGGTGGCTCATCCACTCTTTCTTCTGCATAAAAATCATCAGGCATTTGTGCCAACACATTAAAGAAACGCTCTGCTGTGATTGATTTTTCACGTAGTACCACTTCATCACCACGACGAAAAATCTCAACTTCCGTCCCATCAAAACGAAACGCTTTAGGTAAACGAATGGCTTGGCTACGACCTGTCATAAAAAGTTTTGCAGTAGACATGGTGATATACCTTAAATTTGATACATATCTTATGATAGATATTTTTAGACCAAAATACAAACAAAAACGAGGCTATCACAGCCTCGTCCTTATATGATTTGTTAACGCTTAAGCCACCGCCCCTTCCAAAAAGTCCTGCGCAAAACGTTGCAATACACCGCCAGCTTCGTAAATCAATACTTCTTCAGCAGTATCCAAACGTGAAGTCACAGGCACTTCAATCGTTTCACCATTTTTACGATGGATGATCAACGTCATATCTGTACGCGCCTGACTGCGATCACCAATCACATCATAAACTTCAGTACCGTCCAGACCTAAAGTTTTACGGTCAGTACCTGCTTTAAACTGCAATGGCAACACGCCCATACCAATCAAATTGGTACGGTGAATACGCTCAAAGCCTTCAGCGGCAATCGCCTCAACACCCGCTAAACGGACACCTTTCGCAGCCCAGTCACGGCTTGAACCTTGACCATAATCCGCACCAGCCACAATAATCAACGGCTGTTTGCGCTCCATGTAGGTTTCCATCGCTTCCCACATGCGCATGACTTTGCCTTCTGGCTCAACGCGTGCATACGAACCTTGTTTGACGGTGCCATCTTCATTGCGAACCATTTCGTTAAATAACTTAGGGTTCGCAAAAGTCGCACGCATTGCAGTCAGGTGGTCACCGCGGTGCGTGGCGTAGCTGTTGAAATCTTCTT
>CAYJUB010000351.1:0-3363 GCA_964373145.1 uncultured Moraxellaceae bacterium | reverse complement strand
CTGAAAATTCAACATAGTCAGTTCGTTTTGGAATCTTGCGTAGCATATACATAATGAAGCCAGCGATGGTTTCGTAGTTTTCTTCATCCGGAAGATACTCAAGTCCTAACGCATGTTTGACATCACCGATCGGCGTTGCGCCATCGACGAGCCATGAGTTTTCATCGCGTTGCATCACTTGTTCTTCTTGGCTTTGACTGACCAAGTCACCCATGACGGTGCTCATAATGTCGTTTAAGGTAATTACACCCACAACCAAGGCATATTCGTTAATCACCGCAGCAAAGTCTTCGCGCGTGGCTTTAAAGCGCGCTAAGAGTTCGGACAATGTTAGCGAATCAGGAATCATCAACACATTGCGAATATTGGATTCGTAAATTTGCGCAAGTGGTTGATTGTTGATCATTCTCAGTAAAATATCTTTGGTATCAACATAACCCACGACGGTGTCGATGGTTTGATCACAGACCAGAAATTTGGAGTGAGGATGCGCCGCAATTTTTTGTTTGAGGCTATCGCTGTTTTCTTTTAACGTGAAATAAATAATGCTTTCACGTGAGGTCATCGACGATGGGACTGTGCGCGATTCCAGTTCAAATACATTTTCAATCAAATGAAATTCTTGTTTATGAATCGCACCCGTTTGCGCGCCAGCGTCGACCATGGCGTAAATGTCGTCATAGGTGATGGCATCGTTGCGAACGGTCGAGATATTGAACAGTTTAAAGAGTGAGTTTGCTGCACCATTAATCAAAAAAATCAGTGGTGTACAGATTTTAATAAAAATCAATAAGGGTCTAACCAGTCGAATCGACACTTGCTCAGGCGCAGTCATTGCAATGCGTTTGGGCATCAGATCGGCGAAGATAATAAATAATGCCGTCACAAAGATAAAAGAAATCACAAAGCTCATCGAGGCGAGCATTTCGCCGTTATAAACATGGCTAATGGCAGATTCGATTGATGGAGTGAATGCTGCTTGCCCCAATATCCCGCCTAAAATTGCAACGGCGTTCAAACCAATTTGCGCTGCGGCAAAGAATTTTCCAGCTTGATCTTGAATTAAAAGAACTTTTTGTGCATCGTGCTTGCCTTCAGCGAGGAGCATTTGAAGCTTGATTTTGCGTGCGGCAGCAATAGAAATTTCTGCCATGGATAAAAAAGCACTGCACGCCACTAAAATACCAATGATCAGAAAATTATTCAGCAAGCTCACAGCATGTACCTTTTATGGATGTGGTTTAGTCGTTCATTATTTTAATGACTTGTTATTACAGTATAAAACGATGTGGATTAACGATCACAATTGTTGAATTAGTATTGTACATAAAAAAGCCGCGATACGTGACATTGCCGAAGCTGTTATAATGACGTTTACATTGCATTACACACAGTTTGATGTGTCGTGTAATCACGCCTTGATTGATGAGCATCCTATGTCTTTAGTGGTAAATACTGTTTCTCCAAAAACGTCAGAACAAACCCCAGATTCGTTACAAAAACAATCCTCTAACCCAACGTCTGTGACTTTTTCACAGCTTGGTTTGTCGCCGAAAATTGTTCGTGCGCTTGAGGCTCAAGGCTATACTTCGCCAACGCCAATTCAGGTTGAAGCAATTCCTGCTGTGATTGCAGGTCGTGATTTGCTTGCCGCTGCGCAAACAGGCACAGGAAAAACCGCTGGTTTTACGCTGCCAATCCTAGAGCTGTTGTCTCGCGTTGATTTTTCACGCGTGAATCACAAAGCCAAAATTCGTACCCTAATTTTGACGCCGACGCGTGAACTTGCATCGCAAGTCGAAGAAAGCGTTCGTACCTATGGTCAACATTTGGATGTGAAATCACTGGTGATTTTCGGTGGTGTCAACATCAATCCGCAGAAAGATAAGTTGAATCGCCGTGTTGATGTTTTGGTGGCAACGCCAGGTCGTTTACTGGATCATATTGGCCAGAAAACCATTGATTTATCGGGTGTGGATACACTGGTTCTTGATGAAGCGGATCGTATGCTCGATATGGGTTTTATTCGTGATATTCGTCGAATTTTGCCGTTATTGCCTAAAGCGCGTCAGAACCTCTTGTTCTCTGCAACCTTCTCACAAGAGATCAAAACGCTTGCCGCTGGCATCTTGAATGATCCTGTCTACATCGAAGTGGCGAAACAAAATGCGCCAGCCGAATTGGTGAGCCAAGTTGTGCATCCTGTAGATCGTGAGCGTAAACGTGCGCTGCTTGAGCATTTGATTACCACCAATCGTTGGGAGCAAGTGCTGGTCTTTGCACGTACCAAACATGGTTCAAATCGTTTGGCGGAACAGCTCGATAACGCTGGCATTTCAGCCATGGCGATTCATGGTAACAAAAGCCAAGCCGCGCGTGAACGTGCCTTAAGTGAATTTAAAGCAGGTCGTTTACGTGTGTTGGTTGCGACCGATATTGCGGCGCGTGGGATTGATATTGATCTATTGCCGCATGTGGTGAATTATGAGTTACCAACTACATCTGAAGATTATGTCCATCGCATTGGTCGTACTGGTCGTGCTGGTATGTCAGGCGAGGCGTGTTCATTGGTCTGTATTGATGAGCTTGGTTTGCTGGCAAATATTGAAAAGTTGATGAAACGCAAACTTGAACAGCGCGTGATCAAAGGCTTTGAAGTGGATCCAAAAATTAAAGCTGAACCGCTGCGTAAACCTCAAGTTGCACGTCCACCGCGCAATCGCACTGGTGCTGCTGGTAAGCCTGCGAATGCTGGTCAAAAACCTGCTGGCGCACCGAAGAAACCAAGCCCAAAACCGCAAGGTAATCCAAATCATTCGGGTCATGCGAACCATGCGGGACAACGTCGTCGCAGTTCGGGTTCTGGTAGCTGATTTTACGTAAAGCGTTTGACTTGTAGAACACCATGCGCATACGATATGCGCATGGTGTTTTGTTTTTTTGGAGTGACGTGATGCTTGCCAGTTACGATGTTCAAGCCGCTAAAAAATCAACAAATTTGAGTGTGAATAGTGATTTGCTCATGAAAGCAAAAGCCTTGGATATCAATTTGTCTGCGACTTTAGAGCAGGCATTAAGTGATGTTTTGAGAAAGCGCGCCAAAGAGTTATGGTTACTGGAAAATCGTGATGCGATTACAGCATATAACCAGCACGTCACAGAAGATGGTGTGTTTAGTGATGACTTACGCCTTTTTTAAAAATTTTCTTTAAAGACCTTATTAATAAAAATTATGTTTTGAGGATGTTGGTTTAATGGCTCAGTTTGTAATCCATCAATATAAAAATTCAACTTCAAATTCAACTTCAAATTCAACTTCAACTTCAAATTCAACTTCAAATTCAACTTCAAATTCAGATCGGA
>CAYJUB010000350.1:0-3374 GCA_964373145.1 uncultured Moraxellaceae bacterium | reverse complement strand
ACACGGTGTTTAATATACGCAAGTTCAGCAGCAATTCGTGTCGCAGCATCAGTAGAGCCGCCTGTGACACTGAGAGATATGGCGTTATGTATCCGATCCATTGAAAGAACCTGCGCCATGGATGCATCCAATGCCGCAGATAACTCTCTACAAAAGTTTTCCCAACCATCGGGTTGATCAAGGATGGCGTAAATCGAATGAATCAGCGCTTCGAATTTTTGATCAGATAAATCCACTACACCCTACTCTATCAATAGCTTGTATAAGTCACGAGCCAATATACATAAACAACTCATCGCTTTGAAATGATGATTACGCACGAAATGTATTCGTATTCCACAAATATAAAAAGAGCGCCAGTGAGCGCTCTTTTTATCAATTCAAATGGATTGTCTATTATAAACAATGGGAGAGACGACTAAGCTCTATTCAATAGGGTCAATGAAAAATATTAATTTATTGCCCACCCAATTTAGATTCAACACAACCTGTGCTCCTGCATTCACGCTCACGTTCTTTTAAGAATGCTAAACGACTTTGGGTCATCGTATTTGCACAATCCAAATTGACGAAATAACCTGATGGCTTTTCCTCACTACATTGATCGTTACGCTCCTTAATCCAAGCCAACTGCCCTTGTTTTAGAGCACTCATGCCACTGGGCTTAATCAGTTTTTTCAGCACACCATATTCAACGTTTAAATCATGATCTACTTGTGCGAACAAAGTGCCCGCGCAATACACTTGGTCAAAAGCACTTTTCGGGGTAGCACAACCTGCAGCGTAAGCACCTGAGGTCACGGACAATAATAGAACTGCTATGCCGATGTTTCTCATCATGGATTCCTTTTATCATTAGACTTGGTTTATTTTTTAGCTTTAGTTTTTAAACACGCGTTGATCCCTGTAGCAACTGCAAGTGATACACGGCGAATAGTATCTGGTTTACTCAGGCGGGTTTCCTCGTCTGGGTTTGCAATCACGCCGATCTCAACTAGAACCGCTGGGATGGGTGCCGTTTTAAGCACGATCAGGTCATCATATTGATGAATACCCAAACGCTTGTCAATCAGTGGCCGATTTTCACCTTGTACCGGTGTAGCATGGTAAAACGATGGCTTTTCTCCTGCTAACATCATCTGTTCCGCAATCTTTTGAGCACAAACTAAGCTTTGTTCATAGTGCGAATTTTTCTTCGAAACAAAAACAGAATATCCCGAAAATTCTTTACGACGACCCGCATTGATCCACTCCTGCAACATTGAATCATGATGGATCGAGACAAATAAATCCGCATCTGGCGCTTGAATTGAGCGTTCTTGCAAGCTGATTTCTTTGCCATCTGCGGCGGTACGCAGTACACGATCGCCGCTTGCAGTCAGATTTTTTGCCAGCGCAGTGCTCATATCGAGGTTATATAAATACTCCACACGACCACTCGCCCCAGTTGCGCCGGGATGCAACGGAGTGTGGCCTGTATCCACAACGATGAAATCGGCATGAGCGTATTGAATGGCAAATAAGAAGCCACATAACAATATTTTTTGACGGCTCGCCATCCATGAGTTCTTCATTGTTATTCTCATCTCTTTAAATATTGAATTTAATCTCTACGTAAATCATAGAACTTTAATACATTAAATCCATCAATAATCAAATGATACATACAAAAAAAGAGCGCTTATTTGCGCTCTTCTTCGTTCACATCTTATCCAGAAATTTTCTTGTACTTCATGCGGTGCGGGCCAGCATCTTTACCGTACTTCGCCTTGCGATAGGCTTCGTACTCGGTATAGTTACCGTCGAACCACTCAGGACCTTCTGATTCAAACGCCAAGATATGGGTCGCAATGCGATCCAAGAACCAGCGATCATGCGAGACCACCATCACGCAACCTGGGAATACCTGAATCGCATCTTCGAGCGCACGCAGTGTTTCCACGTCCAAATCGTTAGATGGTTCATCGAGCAGGATCACGTTCGCGCCTTTTTGCAGGACTTTCGCCAGTTTCAAGCGGTTACGCTCACCACCTGACAATGAGCCCACGACTTTTTGTTGGTCAGAACCCTTAAAGTTAAAACGACCAATATAAGCACGTGACGGAATTTCGTATTCGCCGATTTTTAAGATATCCAAACCTTGCGAAATTTCTTCCCACACGGTTTTCTTATCATCTAGCTCGTCACGCAACTGACCGACATAAGCAACGCTCACCGACTCACCCAAACGCACAGAACCGGTATCAGGTTGCTGTTCGCCAGTCATCATGCGGAACAACGTGGTTTTACCCGCGCCGTTCGGACCAATGATGCCGACAATTGCAGTGGGTGGCACAGTGAACGATAATTTTTCGTACAACAGACGACCATCAAACGACTTGCTGATATCTTCCACTTCACACACGATATTGCCTAGACGTGGGCCAGGTGGAATATAGATTTCAGACGTTTCATTACGTTTCTGGAATTCACGTGAATTCAGCTCTTCAAAACGCTCCATACGCGCTTTAGATTTCACTTGCTGACCTTTCGCGTTCTTACGAACCCACTCCAGCTCTTTCTTCAAAGCCTTCGCAAAAGATTCCTCTTGCTTGCCTTCTAGCTCGATACGCGCATTTTTTTGCTCAAGCCATGTTGAGTAATTGCCTTGGTAAGGAATGCCCATACCGCGGTCAAGCTCAAGAATCCACTCAGCGACATTATCCAAGAAATAGCGATCATGGGTAATTGCCACAATCGTGCCCGGGAAGTTTTTCAAGAACACTTCAAGCCATGCAACTGATTCAGCGTCCAAATGGTTGGTTGGCTCATCAAGCAGCAACATATCTGGTTTAGACAACAGCAAACGGCACAACGCAACACGACGCTTTTCACCACCAGAGAGCAATGAAACGTCCGCATCCCAAGCAGGCAAACGCAATGCGTCAGCGGCTTGTTCAAGCTGGTTATTCAGGTTATGCGCATCCCATGATTGGATGATTGCTTCTAACTTGCCCTGCTCTGCTGCCAATTTATCAAAATCCGCATCAGGATCGGCATATTCAGCAAACACTTCGTCCAAACGCGCCAACGCATCCAGTGCTTCACGAACGCCATCTTCGACGTTACCGCGAACATCTTTGGTTGGATCCAGTGGCGGCTCTTGCTCCAGATAACCGATTTTGATCCCTGGCTGCGCGCGCGCCTCGCCTTGGAAATCTTTATCGACACCCGCCATGATTTTTAAAAGAGTGGATTTACCTGAACCATTCAGACCGAGCACACCAATTTTTGCGCCGGGAAAAAACGATAGGGAAATATCTTTCAGAATCTCGCGCCGAGGCGGAACGATCTTCGACACACGATTCATCGTGTAAATATACTGTGCCACGCGG
>CAYJUB010000349.1:0-3384 GCA_964373145.1 uncultured Moraxellaceae bacterium | reverse complement strand
GAAAAATTCAAATGCAGGATATTTTCCTCTATAAGAAAGCTGGGGTTAACCCAGAAACATTCAAAGTGCAAGGTCAGTTTACGCCGTGTGATTCAATTCCTGCGTTTTATGATGAGCTTCGCGCATCGGGTATCGAGCTGCCGATTGATATCTTTAAAAAAGTTGCATCATGATGATGACCTATATCTCTGTTTTCATCATTATTCTGGTCACGCTCATTTTGGCTTTTGGCCTACCTGCCGTTCTCAAAAAAGCAGATGACGGTGCTGGAGCCTTTGAAGGCGCACTCAATGACCGTTTCATTTTTTTGGATTTAAAGAAGTATTTCGTTATTTATCTCGTGATATCCATTCTGATTTTTTTCATTTTATTGGCAATCGGCTTTAAGCCATTGGTCACTATTGTGGTGGTCGGAATTCTGATATTGGGCCCAATCGTCGCCTATAAAATGTTCTTAAAACGTCGTATTGCTGCTTTTGAAAAACAATTACCTGATGGTTTGCAAATGATTGCAGGTGCGCTGAGGGCGGGTTCTAGTTTAAGTGCTTCATTGTTGCAACTTTCCACGGAATTTCCCCCGCCGTTGTCGCAAGAAATTTCCTTAGTCGTTCGTGAGCAGAAACTTGGCCTGAATATTGATATTTGCTTGCAAAACCTTGCTGAAAGAATGCCATTAAATTCAGTCATTTTGACGGTGTCTACGATTCGTATTGCCAATGAAACGGGTGGAGAGTTGGCGGAGTCATTAGCAAGAACAGCAAATACCTTGAGACTCATCGAACAGGCAGAAGGGAAAATTGCCGCCCTGACTTCGCAGGGAAAAATGCAGGCTTGGGTCGTTGGGCTGATGCCCGTCTCGTTGATTGTGGTCCTGAATAAAATGGAACCGGAAGCAATGGGGCAGTTATGGACCACTAAAGAGGGCTGGCTCGCACTCGCTGCAATTATCATCCTTGAATTCTTAGGGATTTATGTCATCCGAAAAATCGTCAATATTGATGTTTAGGAATTAAGTATGCCGTTCAGTGATACGACAATTATGGCCGCAACAGTGCTCGTGTTCGGTATTGCATTTACGATGTTCATGATGTGGTTTTTGGACGTGGTGACAAGAGTTCCCAATGAAGAGCGGGAGTATTTGGATAAACCGGAAGGGTTGTTTTTAATATTGTGGTTACCGATTAGATTGGTCGCATTTTATATATCTCCATTTATTAATAAAGATAAAGTCGATAAGTTAAATAAGCAATTGAAGATGTCTGGGATGGATTATGTGCTATTGCCACATCATGTCGTTTCATCTCAACTGATATTCGCATTTTTCTTTGGCTCACTGAGTTGGTTTCTGCTGAGTATGATTGATTACTCCTGGACGTATGCTTTGTTTGGGTTTCTATTTGGCTTCATATATCCAAATATGTATTTAAATGACAAAGTCAAAAAACGGACGAATACCTTTTTAAAAGAACTCCCATTTTTTTTAGACATGATTACCTTATGTGTGGAATCTGGATTAAATTTTAATGGAGCATTGCAGCAAGCCGTGTTGAAAGGCCCTAAAGGCGTGGTTCGTTCTGAACTGGCGAGAGTATTACGCGAAATCAAAGCAGGTAAAGTGAGGGTTGACGCACTGCGTCAAATCGCGACGAGGATTGATGATACCTCGGTTAGAAACCTAGTCGCTTCAATTGTCCAAGCTGAAAATATGGGCATGAGTTTAGGGCCTATTCTTCGAATTCAATCAGATCAGCGACGCACTGAACGGTTTTTACGGGCTGAAAAAATTGCCATGGAAGCACCTGTAAAGATGCTTTTTCCATTAGTGGCATTCATTTTCCCATGCACGTTTGTCGTTATTGGATTTCCCGTGTATGCAATGATGAAAGGCATATTAGATTGAAATCATTATTAACATCATCAATCGGTGATTTTGACGCGATTATTGCCAATTCGTTTTTTTTAAGGCTACGCGGATTGTTATTTAGAACGCCACTGAAAGAAAAAGAGTGTCTTGTTTTATATCCTTGTCGATCAATTCATACCTTTGGAATGGGATACCCCATCGATATTCTATTTTTAGATATGTTCGGATCTGTGGTTGATTATCAGTTAAATGTCTCACCGAGCAGATTATATATTGCCTCTGTAGATAGTGTCGCGGCTGTTGAGATGAAATCAGGTTTCTTGTGTCAGAGTCAAAATTATCTAGGTGTTAATTTTAAATATAAAAATTAAAGTGAATCAACATGAATAAGTTTGTAAAAGGTTCAACCATTGCGGAGTTCATCATTTTTTTCCCATTATTGTCATTGTTGGCCATGATGGGGGTGCAGTTTGGACTGATGTATAACGCAAAAATGAATTTGTCCTATGCGGCGCATGAAGCGGCACGAGCAGGTGCGATCAGTAATGCCACCCCAAAATCCATCAAGATGGCGTTATTAAATGGATTAATTCCGTTAACCATGTCCAACACAATGATTGATAAATATTCAGCACAGCAAAGCTACGTCGGTGCGCTATCACGTATACCGAATATTAAGGGCGTTAATGCCGAGAATCTTGCGCGTGCAGCGATTGCGCGTGCGGGTTTAGAGGTGGAGGCGGCATTTGTAAAAGTGGAAATTATCAGCCCGTCGGTTGCGGCGTTCAATGATTTTGATAACGTCGATTTAAAGAGAAGATTGGGATTATCGCCCTCTGTGAAGGTCATCCCCAATCAAGATTTGAATACATCATCGGCGACAGTGATTGGAAAAACGTCTGGTGTCAGTTTGCAGGATGCGAATGTCTTAAAACTGAGAATTACCTATGGCTATGAGCCAAAAATCCCTTTAATAAGCTCCTTACTGAGCAAAGTGATTGCCTTTTTTTCTCGTCCTGTCGATATGTTTAGCATTCGCTTACTTGCAACCAACAGGATTCCGATTGTGGTGGATGTGAGTTCACATATGTTGTCACCCGCCTATAGCAACGATTTGCCGAGCAAGGCTTGGAAACCCGATTTTGTGGATTATGGAGGCGGTGCACTTGGCGGTGCGGTCAATACTGCGACGAATGCAGGTTACACGATTGCGGGCGCAACGTCGCAGATTGACCCTGCAACGGGTGAGGTGATTGCGAATGGTGTGACCACTTTAAATGATTTGTATCAAACCGCGACAGGTGCGGCGTCGTTAATTACAGGCGCGGTAACGGGTGTAGCTGGTTTGGCAAATAGTGTCGCCAATGGCGATTTTTGTAATTAATTTTTTAATCAAGTAATGAAGGCGAATAACAATGCAGTGTAATAAAATAATTTCTAATAATAATCCTAGAAATATCCTCTTAAGTACGCTTATGTTGAGCATTTTTTTGACGGGATGTGGCGGTAGTGAAAAAACG
>CAYJUB010000348.1:0-3385 GCA_964373145.1 uncultured Moraxellaceae bacterium | reverse complement strand
CGATGTGGCTTATTTCGACCAATTGCGTAATCAACTCGATTTAGAAAAGACCGTTCTTGAAAATGTCAGTGAAGGTACTGATTTTATTGAAATCAATGGTACGCGTCGTCATATTTTGAGTTATTTGCAAGACTTCCTATTCTCGCCTGCACGTGCACGTACGCCAGTCAAAGCATTGTCAGGGGGTGAGCGTAATCGTTTGCTGCTCGCTCGCCTATTGATTCGTCCATCAAATCTTTTAATCCTCGACGAACCAACCAACGATTTGGACATGGTGACGTTGGAGTTGTTGGAAGAAGCCATTGCGAGCTATCCAGGGACATTGTTGCTCATTAGCCATGATCGCGCGTTTGTTGATCAAGTGGTGACATCGACTTGGGTGTTTGACGGCAAAGGTCAGGTCGAAGAATATATCGGCGGCTATCAAGATTATCTCGCTCAGCGCGAAGTTCAGCAGCGTATGAAAAAGGCGGCTCCAGCAGCGGCGAAGGCTGTTAGTGCAACATCAATACCAAAATCATTACCAAAATCAGTAAAATTGAGTTATAAAGACCAAAGAGAATTGGATGGATTACCAGCAGCGATTGCTGCACTTGAAACTGAGCAGGCTGCATTGGAAGCAAAACTCGCGGATGGGTCGTGGTTTATGACCGATTCTGCAGCGGCAACCATTGCCTCAAACCGCTTGTCAGTTATAGAACAAGAAATACTAGATCAATTAGAACGCTGGACGACTTTAGAGGCGGCTAGTCAAGGAGCTTAAAGCAGTATGAACAAACAGGGCATGGAGCGCTTACATTTGACGCGTTCAAGGACGACTTCGACAGCATTTAATCATATGCGTAAGCTCAGCATATTAGGCTTGGCTACTGGCGGATTATTGCTGACTGGTTGTAGTCACCTAACTCTGACTGACAACACCAGTCCGCAAAGTAGAAACTTGTATCATGCACCCGCACAGGCATATACCCTGGATTTAGGTGCACAAAACTTTCGCGGTGATGTGCGTCTACGTGATAGCTGTACCCCTGAAGGTTCTAGCCTCAACATCTATGATAATGCGGGCCGTTTCTTCCGAATCGATGCAGTTAACCTGATTAACAATCCGAATATCGTCTTACCTGAATTCGCCGATGACACCACCACTCGCGACGTGATCTTCCGTTATTACATGGAAAAAGTGAATCCGAATGGTCGTATTCTGCTACAACGTAACGTGAATAGCCGCATGGGCTCTGCACTTTATGCGGTTGCTGAATCAGAAATTAATGTGAAAGATCTGACCGATGATTTGAACACCACCCGCTTTTTGGGTTATTTGATTGTGCGTCGTGGCAATATTGGCTATGTCCTGCAACATGAGCAAAAGTTCTATCGCTCAGACCGTATGCTCGAAATTTTGGGATTACTCGCGTCAGAAATTCAAGTGCCAGGTCGCTTACCGACCAATCGTAAACAAGAAGATATTCCACTTTATATCGACTTAAAAAACTCGACACCTGAACAAATTGAAGATTGGAAAAAAGCGGCTCAGTGTGGCGATGTAGCAAGTAACAAATGGTTTATCTTTGGCGAAAAAGCGCAAGAAGGTGAAAAAACTGCTGCCGCTGAACAAGTACCAAATCCAGACAATGTAGAAGCGGTAGACTACTCTGCACCTGCGGGTACTGATTCATCGAAAGAATCAATCTTCAAAAGAATGTACAATAAAGTCACATTCTGGAAAAAGTAAGCGCAAGTCGTTTACTTTTTCAGCCCAGTAATTTGATTTAGTGATGACCCTGACCTTATGAGTGTGAGTAGTGCCCCGCCGTTTCAAGCCAAATTCCTCATGCCTCAATATTGGGCGATTTGGTTTGGCGTGTTACTACTTTGGTCAATGGCACACTTGCCGTGGCGCGCTCAATTCCATCTCGGCAACTGGCTGGGTGACGTGTTTTGGCGGTTAGCAAAACGCCGACGTCACGACACATTGATCAACCTTGCCCTCTGCTTTCCTGAACACTCCGAAGCCGAACGGTTTGAGATGGGAGTGGATGTATTCCGCAACGGCATGCTCGGTTTTTTTGAAAGTCTCAGCGCGTGGTATAACCCAAAGCGCTTTAATAATAAAGTTTCGATCACCGGTTTAGAACATCTCCTTGAAGCTCAAAAGCGTGGACAAGGCGTGTTACTGCTGGGCGGTCACTACACGACGCTGGATTTAGGTGGTTACTTATCATCGTTATTTTTTTCTGCGCATGTCGTCTATCGTCCGCAAAATAATCCACTGTTCGAATGGCTCATTACCCATGCTCGCGCCAGTATGTTTGCGCAGCAAATTGATCACGATGATATGCGTGGACTGATTGGCGCACTGAAATCTGGACAAATCGTTTGGTATTCACCTGATCAAGATTTTGGACTTAAACAAGGTGTCATGGCGCCATTTTTTGGCGTTCAAGCCGCTACGGTGACTGCGCCGCGCCGCCTTGTCAAAATCAACAATTCAGCGGTTCTCGCGTTTCACTCGTATCGCTCAAATGATACCGAGCCGCATTATCAACTGACCATTACGCCAGAGTTATTAAACTATCCTTCCGATGATCCTTTACTGGATGCAACGCGCATTAACGCGTTGATTGAAGAAATGATTCGTATCGCTCCGACGCAATGGATGTGGTTTCATCGCCGCTTTAAGACGCAACCCGAAGGCAGTAAATCATCGCTCTATGTGATTCGTAAACCGACCTCATAAAACAGGCATGGCGCACCCGCCGTACTAACATCATCACATTTTAAACATTGAAAATAAAATCAGCGACGAGCATGCTTTTATGAAAATTATTCAACTTATTCCAGCACTTGATAGTGGCGGCGTCGAACGCGGAACGCTGGAGATTGCACGCGCGCTGGTTGCTGCTGGTCACGAATCCGTCGTGATTTCAAATGGTGGTCGCATGGTCGCGCAATTGGAAGCAGAAGGCTCGCGGCACATTCAATTGCCCATTCATCGCAAAGCACTTGGTAGCTTATGGCAAATTCGACCGCTCCGAAAAATTATTCAACAAGAACGCGCTGATCTGCTTCATGTTCGTTCTCGCGTTCCAGCATGGTTGACGCATTTAGCACTGCGTAAAATTGCGCTCAAAGATCGCCCTGTGATGATCAGCACCGTGCATGGCTTTTATTCAGTCAATCGCTATAGCGAAATCATGACCCGTGCCGATCGAGTGATTGCAGTATCTGATAGCGTCGTTGCGTATATCCAGCAGAATTATCCGGCTTGCCCTTCTGAAAAAATTACCCGTATTTATCGCGGAATTAATCCGGCAGAATTCCCTCATGATTATCAACCATCTAATATGTGGTGGCAAAAAACCTTTGCCGAGTTTCCTGAGCTTGA
>CAYJUB010000347.1:0-3385 GCA_964373145.1 uncultured Moraxellaceae bacterium | reverse complement strand
TATTCAAAAAGAACTCATGGGCACGCTAAAACGTTTCCAGCCTGAAGATGGTGATGGGTCTATAGACGCATTGCGACAACTCATTGCATCTTATCTAAGCCCAGCACATGTAAAACATCCAGAATTTGGGTGTCCGTTACCGATCTTAAGTAGCGAAGTTGCACGTTCGACTGACGATATCAAGCAGGTCTATGAATCGAATGTCAAAGAAATTCAGCGGTCGCTTGCTGAAGTCTTAAAAGATGAAAATGCAGCTTGGGCAGCGCTTGCTTTAGGTGTGGGCGCAGTCACGCTGAGCCGTGCAATGTCGAATGACAAAACCAAAAAACAAGTCTTGGAAGCCTGCAAAAGCTTTATTGATCAATCTCTAGATCATTGAGTCAACATCGCGTCACCCAACGAATAGTCAAAGTACCAATATCTCAATCATCTGAAAAATTTTGATAAATCATCAGTAATTTTCAAATCTTAAAATTAATTTTGACTTATTCGTAATCGGTAAAACAGTTTGAGTCATTGACAATTCGAGTTCAATAGAATAACGTTCGTTTACCTTACGAACGTTTATTTATAATAGAAATTATTTTTGCTCTTTGGGAGTTCACCATGGCATCGGAAAAAACCGCCTGCATCCTCTGCTCACGTAATTGTGGTCTCGAGGTCGATATTGAGAATGGAAAGTTTACAAAGATCCGCGGTGACAAAGATCACCCACTCACTAAAGGGTACATCTGCCAAAAAGCAGCGCGTCTAGAACACTATCAAAATCATGGTGACCGACTGCAATTTCCACTCAAACGCGAAGCTGATGGCACGTTCAAACGGGTCAGTTGGGATGAGGCTTTAAATGACATCGCAAAGAAGTTGCTGAGTATTCGTAAGCAACATGGCGGCGATGCTTTTGCTTTTGTGGGTGGCGGCGGTCAGGGAAATCACGTCGGCGGTGCTTATAGCCGCCAACTGCTTTCCGCGATGAAAAGTCGCTATGCCTACAATGCGCTCGGACAAGAAAAAACGGGTGATTTTTGGGTGAATGGCCGTTTATTTGGTCGTCAAACCTGCCATACCACCGAAGATGTCGAACACGCAGATTATGTCCTCTTTATCGGGACGAATCCTTTTCAAGCCCACGGCATTCCCAATGCGCGCGACACGTTAAAAGAAATCAAAAAAGATCCGAATCGCACGATGGTGGTGATTGATCCTCGTCGTTCTGAGACTGCAAAACAAGCCGATATTCATCTGCAACTCAGGCCAGGCACTGATGCGTACCTCATGTCTGCAATGCTGGCGATTATCGTACGAGAAAAACTGCATGACCGTGACTTCATCGCAAATCACTGTACTGGTTTTGATGAACTGGAACAGGAACTCCTGACCATTTCTGTTGAGGACTATGCCGAGCGTGCCGATGTGCCTCTTGCAGAGATTGAACGCGTCGCACGGGGTTTTGCCAGCGCGAAGACTGCATGCGTGCGCATCGATCTCGGTATACAGCAAACCCTGCACACCACATTGAATGGTTATTTAGAAAAACTGCTGTATTTGATTACGGGTAACTTTGGCAAGAAAGGGGGCAATAATCTGCATTCTTTTCTACTTCCAATTCTCGGTCATACCGATGAACGTCAGAAAAAAAATGGCAAATCTTTGAAACTGACTGCTCATCATAAAATGCACCCGATCGCAGGCATTTATCCGCCGAATATTCTGCCCGATGAGATCGAACACGCGGGCGAAAATCGAATCCGTGCTGTGTTTGTCGACAGCGCCAATCCGCTCATGACCTACGCAGATACCCAAGCCTATGAACGCGCGTTCAAACAGCTTGAACTCCTCGTGGTGATTGATGTAGCCATGACAGAAACCGCCCGTGCTGCCCACTATGTCCTCCCCGCAGCATCGCAATTTGAAAAATGGGAAGCGACTGGTTTTAATCTTGAATTCCCAGAAAATGCGTTCCATTTACGTCATGCTTTATTTCCTAAACTCGGTGAATCTTTAGGCGAGCCTGAAATCTATACTCGTCTGCTGGTAAAAATGGGCATCCTGCCAGATCGCTTTCCGCTACTGGAAAGAATCGCCAAGCATGAACCTAAAGCATCAAATCACTTAGCTTTTATGGCTGCGATTGGAGCAACACTCGCTCGCAATAAATCACTGATCCCATTTGCAGCTTCAATTGTCTATCGAACCTTAGGCAAAGCTTTGCCCAATGACGCTGCCGCAGCTGCCCCTTTGCTTCCTTTAGCCATTCAATACGCACAAACGCATTATAAGGCAGTACGCAGAGCGGGATATCAAGGCAATCGTCTGACGTTGGGCACCGTTTTATTCAATGCCATTATGGATAACCGTGCGGGCACCTTACTCAGCAGGCACGAATTTAAAGACATATGGTCGATGATAAAAACCAAAGACAAACGCGTACATCTCGCCATTCCTGAAATGTTCAATGAACTACGCGCCTTAAAAACAGAAGTCATGCCCGGCGCGGATTATCCGTTCATCCTGATGGCTGGAGAGCGTCGCAGCTATAACGCCAATCAGATTTATCGTGATCCTGCATGGCGTAAAGTCGACCCACATGGTGCGATGCGTATGCATCCCGATGATGCCCAGCGTCTCGAACTGGAAGATGGTTCACATGCCACTTGTGAATCCGCAGCGGGAATGATCAATGTCGTGATTGAAATTGATGATGCCGTCCGCCGCGGTATGGTGACTCTGCCACATGGTTATGGCATGCGCTATCAAGGCAGTGCACCGATTGGACCCGAACTCAATCGCCTGACCTCAGGCGCTCACTGTGATCCCCTGTCTAAAACCCCTTTTCATAAGCATGTGCCTGTGAACATTCGTAAAGTCGAAAAAATTAATGTGGAGCAAGCCGTATGACCTTTGTCGTGATGGAAGAGTGTATTCAATGCAAACATACGGACTGCGTTTCAGTCTGCCCTGTCGATTGCTTCTATGAAGGACCTAACTTCTTAGTTATTGATCCCGATGAATGTATCGACTGTGCCCTGTGTGAGCCCGAATGCCCTGTTGATGCGATCCGCTCTGAGGAGGAAGTGCCCGCAAATCAGATTGAATTTGTCAATTTGAATGCCGTCTTGGCTAAGCATCCCAACTGGACACAGATCACGAAGCAAAAACCTGCTCTTCCCGATCATGAGAAATGGACCAAAGTCGAAGGTAAGTTGGCGCAGCTTGATCGAAATGGAGCCTAAATTGGGACATCCGTCGTTAAGTGCCTTTCATAAAGCGCAACCTGCACTGATCGACGGTTTTGGTCGTCAGATTACGTATCTGCGTTTATCTGTCACGGATCGTTGTGATTTCCGCTGTGTATATTGCATGGCGGAAGACATGACTTTTTTAC
>CAYJUB010000346.1:0-3403 GCA_964373145.1 uncultured Moraxellaceae bacterium | reverse complement strand
TATGATTTACGCGGTTGCGATAGTTGCCTCTGGCGTTGCTGCCACGGCCAATGTTGCACATGCAGCAACCCCCAGTGATTCGACGAAAACCGCTGTCAGCAAAACAGTAAAAACAAAAGCGACAAAGAGCGGTGGTACAGCTTTGGCGGGCCAAACAGATATTGTAGCTAAAGTTGATTTTCCTATGGTCACTAACATCATGCCTTGGCAAGAAAAAGAGGGGAGTATTCCTAAGAATATTCTGGACTTCTCTGCACTCAAAGATTCATTGACACCCACAGATCGTGATCGTTTAGCGAGTGAAATTCGCTATACCTCGATTTTGAATCAACCCGTTGATCAAAAATGATTTTTAAAAAAATAATCAAGTATATTTTTAATGTATTCATATGATTGGCAATATATTTGATGATCAAGAAATAACTTTTGATCATCAGTAAGTCGTTTTAACATTACAGCGTAATTTTTACATCTTAAAAACGAACAGTTAGGAGCTTCGGATATGGAATTTATTGAGTTTATTCAAACTGGTGGGTTTTTCATGTATCCCATCATTATTGTTTTCTTTGCTGGCGTGGCGATTTTCTTTGAACGTTTATACGTATTGGGCAAAGCACGTTCAAGCAGCCGTGAAATTTGGGCATCAGTACAGCCCGATGTACAAGCTGGGAAATTAGAATCTGCATTTAATGCGGTTAAAGATAACGACAGTGAAGCAGGTCGTATCCTCGATTTTGGTTTAGGTGCAGCGGCAAGTGGCGCAGACATGAATCATGTCGAAGGCGCATTAGAAGAAGGCCTACTTGAAGTGATTCCTCGTTTGGAAGCGCGTACCAGCTACATCGCAACACTAGCGAACGTTGCAACATTGCTCGGTCTTCTGGGTACTGTTCATGGTTTGATTTTGGCGTTCGCATCTGTGGCAACTGCTGATCCAGCACAAAAAGGTGACTTGTTGTCAGCAGCATTGGCTGTTTCGATGAATACAACTGCATTCGGTCTGGGTGCTGCGATTCCTTTGGTTCTCGCATTTACATACTTGCAAAACTATACCCAGCAAGTGATTGAAAGCTTAGAAATGATTGCGATGAAAGTACAAAACTCTATCCGTCGTTCACTGCCAACACGTTAGTCGCATCTTACGCCTAAACGGATTGTAAAGATGTGACATGGCGGGATAAGGAGGATTTATGTCAATTCGCAAACGTCGCTATCGTGAAAGCAACGTAGAGTTGGATCTTACGGCATTTATGAACTTGATGGTGATCATGATCCCATCATTGTTGGTAAATGCTGTATTTACACAGGTCAATGTTCTGAACGTTGATCAACCTGGAGATGGTGCGCCGCATTCTGTGAAAGCGGCGGAGAAACCGACGTTGACATTAGATGTCGGTGTTTATCCAGACAGATTTGTGGTGAGTAATCGTGGTCAAGGACAGCTCGCGGAGATCGTCGGGCATGACTATGCACAGCTCAATAAAGCACTCGTTGAGATCAAAGGTAAATATCCTACGGTGAGTAGTGCGACATTACGCATTGAAGATACTGTGAAATATCAAGAAATTATTTACACCATTGATGCGATACGTGTGGTTGAAAGTGACAAGACTGGAAATAGTTATGCACTGTTTCCGAATGTGCAACTTGCTGGTGTCGAGGGGTCTATATGAAACTTTCCCAGATACGTCGCCACAAACGTAAGCAAATAATGAGAGCGAATACGGCCCGTCTGACGTTGACTTCGCTGATTGATATTTTTACGTTGCTGGTCTGTTTCCTCTTGGTTGGTTTCCAAGGTGAAGCACAGATTCCTTCGATTAAAGGTATTGTTTTACCGATTTCTAGTTCGTATGCACCACCAGAAACGTCGTTGACCATGGTTGTGACACCGACAGAAATTCGTATCAATGAAAAAGTGGTTCAGAGTTTAACAACGCCTAGCCCGACGCAAACGACAACTGCTGAGGCTGCTCCAGTAAGCGAAGAGAGTTTCTATTCACCGCTCGCCTTTGTCTTGTCGCAACAAGCGAAGATATACAAGCCTACGCAAGTTGTGAATGGCAGTCCTGAGCGCTCTGTGATTATTTTGGCAGACAAAAATGTTCCTTATGCAACACTCCATCAAATTATGATTGTGTGTAGTCAACAGCATTTCGGTAGGATCGCTTTTGCGGTGAATAAGGAGGCAACTAAAAATGCCAACTAATCCAACTTCACAGCATATCGATCATTATATTCCAGTAGGATCACTCCCATGGGATAGTGGGCAATTCCGAAAATCTGACATTGGTTTTGGAATTTTTTCGCTGGTGTTTTGCATTATCGTTGCATGGATTAACGTGCCTAAGGTGGTGAAATTACTGCCAGAGCGTACAGTACTCGTGCCAATTGATATTACAGCACCAGAGGTTAAACCCGTCGAAAAGAAAGTGGTTGAGCCGCCGAAGCCAAAAGAGAAAGAGGGTGCTCCCGAAGCTGCGAAAGCATTGCCGCGCGCTGCTGCGCCAGATCGTCCGTTACCGAAGCCTGAAGCACCGAGTCAAGCTGGTTCGCCTGATAAGCCTCCTGTGCAAACGGTACGTCCAGCGCGTGCAACTGCAGATGCTGGTCCTGTGAAACAGGCCGCTACATCGCCTAATCCGACACCATTGCCAAGTAATACTCCAGCAGCTGTGTCTCATAGCACTGGCCCAAGTGCTGCTGAGGTTCAGGCTGCTGCACAGAAACGTGCACAAGGACTTGTTGCCGCAACAGGTTTGGGTACAGCAATTGGTAGCTTAACCAATGGCACCAGTTCAAATCCAAAATCTGTTGAAGGTCGTGGTTTGCTCAAAGGTGGCGTGGAAGGCGGTCGTCCTGATGTCAAACTTGGTCCAGGTGGGGGCGGAACTGGCGGTAATGGTTCAGCGAAATCTGGTGTGCGCTTTGGTTCAGCAACTGACGGCGACAAAACAGGTCGTGGCACGGGTAATATCTCCGGTCGTGGCACGAATGATGTCAGTGGCGGCAAAATCACAGGAAATGGTACTGGCGCAGCTGGAAGTGGTAAAGGTGACGCCAGTGGCAAATCTCGTGATGATGTGAAACGCGTCATGGATCAAAACGCTGGACGTGTGAATAGTGCTTATAAGCGTGCGCTTGATGATGATCCTACTATGCAAGGGAACTATACTGTTCGCCTTAAAATTGCACCAGATGGTCATGTAATCAGCGTCAGTGTTGTTTCAAGTGATCTTAATAACAGCGTACTTGAAGGCAAGTTGAAAGCAATTATTCAAAGTTATCAGTTCAGTTCGGGTAGTTTTGATACATTTGAAGGAAATTATAAGTATAATTTCATTCAATAGGTCGTTAAATCAGCGTTTTGCAGTTGTGTTTTTTAACTGAAATCGCTAATCTA
>CAYJUB010000345.1:0-3406 GCA_964373145.1 uncultured Moraxellaceae bacterium | reverse complement strand
TAAACATCATTTGCAGTGCAACCCAGTCACTGAAAAATCCGACAAAACCACCGAACGCAGGCAGCATCCACGGATATTTCCCTTGGGTAAAAACCCAAGACAACATTTGAATCACACCGATGCCGAAGCCAAATACAAAACCCGCATTACTGAAAAATTTAAATTCTTGTTTGCCAACTTTCTTAAAAATTTCATTCAGTAGGCGTTTATCTTTGGTTAAATTATTGATCACCATGTGTTTAATATCGAAGTACTTTGCGACATCAGACTGTACTTCAGTCATGATATTTTCAACAATCTGTGGTGCTCGCGCCTGTACGCTACTAATCAGTTTATTGCGCGCAAACACAGGCATGCCTTCCCACAATCCAGGCTGGAACTCTTGTGCCACTTCACGGGTAATGTCTTCGGCAGCTGCCATGAGCGGCACTTGAATTTCTTTCGCGATTCTTTTCGGATCTAAACGTGCAAAAATTTCTTCAGGTTTAATCAGCTTTTGAGTCATCAACTCAACGGCAATCGTTGCCATCTTCTCAGCTTTACGAGGCACAATCCCCTGCCAGCCAAAAATCGGTTTGATGCCCTTAAACTCAAGCGGCGCAAACATCATTTGAATCGCAATGATTTTAGTCACATAACCAATCAATCCACTGATCAGCGGAATCGACATATAGAGCCAAAAATGCTCATGAAAGTTCGCGATGATTTCCTGCCACATATTCGACCCTTATGACTATTATTGAACCAATATTTTGCCTAATAACGACTTATTCTGCGACTCAACTTCGCTGACATGCGGACGTTTTATTATAAATTTCCGCATTACCGCTAGCTTATCCTAATTTCACATTTAAACATCAAATTATAGGTCAACTCAAATTAAAATTTCGCGTTTTCCATTGGATTGCATCGCACTCACCACACCATCAGCTTCCAGCGCATCCACAATACGCGCTGCGCGGTTATAGCCGAGTGAAAACTTACGCTGAATTGCAGAAGCAGAAACCTTCTTCGTTTCCATGATGAATGCGCACACATCACCATAGAGTGGATCACGTTCTTGATCACCATCAGAAGCTTCATAACCGCCGCCTTTACTTGGCGCATCTTCATCAAAGGCATTCAAAATATCATCGACGTAATCTGGGCTTCCGCGCTCACGCCATGCATCACAAATACGGTTGACCTCATCATCACTAATGAATGCACCATGGACACGCTCAGGTTCGTTTTTGCCTGGAGCAAGAAACAGCATATCACCATGGCCGAGCAAATACTCCGCGCCGCCTTCATCCAAGATCGTCCGTGAATCGACTTTACTGTTGACGCGCAGTGCTGCTCGCGTTGGAATGTTGGCTTTAATCAAACCCGTGATCACATCGACCGATGGACGCTGTGTCGCCAAGATCAAGTGAATACCCGCCGCACGCGATTTCTGCGCAAGACGCTGAATGAGTTCCTCAGCCTTCTTACCCACTTGCATGATCATATCAGCAAATTCGTCGGCGACTACCACAATCATTGGCATGGTTTTCAATCGCGGCGCACGTTGTTGTAATGCACTATCATCTGGACGCCATAGCGGATCGAACAACTCTTCGCCACGCTCATTGGCCTCGGTAATTTTTTGATTATAGGCTTCAAGGTTACGCACCTTCATAAAAGCCAACAGCTTATAGCGCCGTTCCATTTCGCCAACCGACCAATTCAGCGAACTCGCAGCATCTTTCATGTCGGTGACAACAGGGGTCAGCAAGTGCGGAATATCATTATAGTTAGACAGTTCCAACTGCTTTGGATCAATCAAAATCAAGCGTAATTGTGACGGCGTATATTTCAGTAACATCGACAACAACATCGCGTTGATTGCAACCGACTTACCCGACCCTGTCGTTCCAGCAACCAGCATATGCGGCGCTTTCGACAAATCAGTCAACACTGGGCGACCGGCAATGTCTTTACCCATTGCCATGCTAATCAAACCTTTCGGATCGCGATAAGCCTCGGTTTCAACCAACTCAATCAAGCGAACCATTTCTCGATTAGAGTTTGGCACTTCGATACCGATATACGGTTTCCCTGGAATCACTTCAACCACACGCACCGACGCCATGGACAATGAACGCGCCAAATCGCGGGCAATATTGGTGACTTTAGAGGCCTTTACGCCCGGTGCAAGTTCTAATTCAAAGCGCGTGACGACTGGCCCCGGCTGCGCCTCAATCACTTGGGCTACGACGGCAAATTCTTTCAGTTTAATTTCCAGCAAACGTGACAGACGCTCAAGCTGTTCTGGCGAATAACTGACCTTCCGTTTAGGATCAGGTAATTCCAATAAATCTAAACTTGGCAGTGGACTCAATCCAGCACGATGCTGCGCCGTCTGCATCGCACGCGACATAGGGCGTCCAAAAGCATCCGTCAATGGCGCATCAAAATCATCAACTTTCGCCGCGATATTAGGTGTCGCAATTTCGGCAAACGTCGGTTCAGGCTCAGGAATTATCTCAACAATCTCAGGCTCAAATACAGGTTCAACAGGTTGATGTTGGGCCGCAAATTGCTGATAAGGCATTGAAATACTGTGATGTTTCTCAACAGGAGCACGAACAACAGGTTGCGCGTCAGCAAATTCAGCCAGCGCATCGTCAAAAGCAACATCTTGGTCAACAGTAGCACTCACCGTTTCAATGACTTCAATAGTGGGCTGTTGCGGCTGTTGGACTTGCGGTGCTAATTGCTCGATCACATGATGCTCAGGAATCACATCTAAAGCACGATGGAAGAAATCATCTTCCCAATCAAATGTCGGCGCAACGCGTGTTGCGACGGGCGCAACGACTGCAGCTGCACTGATGACTTGTTCTTGTTTCAGTAAATTCAATTCAGACGATTGGAATCCAGCAGCATCTGACTCTACATCAGTCGCTGCTTGAGCCATCACATCGGCAAAGGACTCTGGTTCTTTAGTAGCGATTTGCACATCAACCGTGTTGTTGATTGCGACTATCGTTTCAGATTCAGTCAGCGCGTTCGGCTGCACAATCTCAATCGGTGAATTGTCTGACTGAGTATGAATCTCAGGCATTGCCGCACTTGCCGAAGCAAGTGTTTTTGGAAACAACGGATTATGAGTCCGCGGCTCTTGCACATCGTCTTTTTCAGGTTGATTACGGTAAAACAGTTCACTCAGCAGCAAGGGAATCTCACCCACCGCATCAAATGTTTTGCTCCACACCACACCAAATGATAAGGTAAAAATCATTAAGAACAACGCAATCAAAATCAGCGTCACGACGGCTAACGGCATCAACGCCAACAAATGCTGTGACATCTCAAATCCCAGAATGCCACCAGCCGCATTCTGCATTGTGTCCGAAGGCTCAACGCCATGAAGACCAAATAA
>CAYJUB010000344.1:0-3419 GCA_964373145.1 uncultured Moraxellaceae bacterium | reverse complement strand
CCTAGAAATATGATTGTAGAGAATGAGGTTAAATTCACACCAGCGTACTTACGGACAAAGTAAGCCACACGGCATGAAAAAATTAGTGCCGAAGTATAAGCGATATTGTAGATGGATTCAAAAGGAATGCGATGGGAAAGCCGACTTTTCGATAGAAAAGCCAGCTTTCATTTGACGGATGCTTCGGTCATTTTTGAACGGCTGTTTTAGGAGCATTCAGCCCAATTGGGGTGGCGCTGGCAACGCCAATATTTACGATAATCGGCTCTGTTTTGATCAGCATATTGCTGCTGTAATTTTTTCAAACCTTGAGCTGCATTGGTAAATACATTATTGCCATACAAAATCCGTAGCTTACCGAGTTCTTGCCCAGCTTGGATCGGTTGATTATTGAGCGCCAGTGCGGTGGCATAGCGAGTCAGATTTGAAACCTGCGGGAAGCGATACGCCACTTCTCGCGCCCAATCCAATTGCTCTTTGGTCATATTAGGCGTTGGGTTAATCGACTGAAGATGTAAATAGTCTCGTAACTGGGTGAGCAGAATAATCCGGCGCGGTGATTCCACGGAAACGGGTGCGGTGCTGGGGGTCAGAGCATTCGGTTTGAATGTGCGATATTCACGATTAATCGAATTGTATTCGAAGCCTATCCATGCCATCAGGAGGGTGCATACGACTAAAAAACTTGCAAATGCAGTCTTTGGAAGATTCCAAGAGAAATTAGGCAAGCGTGACAGCAGTGTGGTGACATGCGGCGTTTCGGCGTAGTCGGGAGCGACTCTCAACTCGCCATAAATCATGCCGACCAATAATCCGACAGGAAGTAAGAAGTAGGCGTAAGTCAGCGGAAACTCAAGCATGCCATGGATGAGAGCAAAGCCGACAGCAAGCAGGGCATAAACACTGCTGGCAGTCCGCGCACTATAGGCGAGACGGCAGAGCCAAACCGCGATGAATAAAATGATCAAACTACCTAAAATCGGACCATTCCAAATGAGTAAGTCTAATAAAATGTTATGACTTGAGTTTGTTCTCATTCCAAGCGGAAAGTGGTTGGAAATATCCAATTGCGCGACACTGACTTGATTCCAGCCATAACCCCACAGCGGGCCATGTAAGACCGCTAAGCCGAATTGTGCCCAGAGTGATTCGCGTCCAGATGCTTGGACCCGTTCTGCAAGCGCAACCACATCTTGACTGCCGTGCGTAACCGTTGTTGTGAGTAGCGGTAGGCTAATAATCAAGGCAACATAGGCCGCAATCCAGCCTGCGGCCCAAAGTGATGATAGGCGCGCTGTAAAAAAGCGATTTTTCCACGCCCACCAACCCATGAAAAAGAGTGCGCCGACCCATGCTGTGCGAGATTGTGTGAGCGCCAGACCGAAGAGCAAAAATCCACCAAGCACTGTCCCACTCGTCACTCCAACGCGATTTTTTTCAAATAAATACAGCGTACTGGCAAGTCCGATACAGAGTAATGTTGCGAGGTTATTTGGTTGTCCAAAGTTAGCAAAAGCGCGCGGGCTTCGATTTGCGGCTTCAAAAAAACTAAATTCTTGGCTCAGACCAAGCCATTGTCTGAATGCAATCCATGTGGACAGCACTGCACCGACGATAAATACGGCGGCAAGCCCTTGATAGCTGCGCTCTCTAAGAGTGGGATCAATTGAGAGATTGTAACCAATCATCATGACTGTCGCGAATCCCAACAGATAAGACGATACGATGATCGCATCACCTGAGAAGAAGATGATGTTGGATAGCCACTGAATCAATGGAATCGTCGCCGTCAGCGCAAACAGGACTGCCGCACGTGGTAACACGATCTTTGTCTTAAACAGCACAAGGCTTAAGACTAAAGCAGCCGTAAATGCCGAGAACTCACTCAGTCCAGTCAACCATGGATAGTAATGGTGAGGAACGAGCCATGAGATCAAGAGGAAAATTGCAGCAACGATAGAAATGAGCGTTTTGGGCACAGGCAACCTTTGTTATGCAAAATAACGGAATGATAAGGAGTGGTTGGTCTAATTATAACCAAATTTGTGTATAAATGTAAAATCATGTCCGACAAAACGAACAAAATGACTTGAGCTGACAAGTCATTTTGTTTTTTTGGGATGATTAAATCGAGGATGATTAAATCAGTTTGGTTCCGCTCTTGGTTATTGCTTCCAAGGGTTGAGATTAACGATAGAGATGACATTGCCATTTTTATCCAATAGCACCGTCATGCTTTTTGGATTGCTCCAAAGTGGGAGCCATGAGGTCGCTCGATTATTAAATTTGGCTAATGCAGATTTGATTGTATCTGGTGAATTGAATTGTTGAAGTGTGGATAAAGGTTGGGCTTTATGCTGAAGTTGCTTGGTTTCTGTGTTAAGCGGACGATATAGGTTTGGATTCATAAATAATCCTTGTCCTGAATCCAAGGTTTCTATGACCAACTGGCGTCGTGCTTTTTTGTCCTCGGGCAGATGAACCGCAACCCAACTTGGACCAAACCATGGCGTATGGCTTGATCCATTATTTTTTTGGGCTGATGGATCAATATCTGCTGGGCGAACTACATAAAATTGATCGATGCTAAACACTAACCAAGCCGGACGACCGATGGCAACGGTATGCAGTCCATAACTAAACATGGCCAGCTGCAAGACGATAATCGTTGCGAGATCGAATTTTAAAGTTTTTTTACCGACCTTGTAGACCAGAAGGGTGAGTATCGGTCCGATAATGACGTCAATCCCCAAGATCAATAAGAAGATGTTTGTCACACCGATGGCTTCGGCGAGTGGTGCTGGATACCAAACGAGGAATACTAATGCTAATGCCGCCGCTGCCAGAACGGCCGAACAGCCTAAATGAACCAAAAAAGCTTTAATACGCGCAGACATAGGGATGGCTCTCGAAACAGCAATATTCTTAAGTTTAATCAAGAAAAAGTACTTGATCAATAAAGTAGCTGATCAATATAGATGTTGATGTTGCGTGATTTGTTGTTACTTGGTTTCTGTGTTCACAACGAGGAGATGAAAGTGCGGCGATTCAGTGTATTACGCGCACAAAAAAGGCTGGGAAACCCAGCCTTCTAAGGTGTGCTTTAGTTTAAGATTAGGCTAAACCAAGTGCTTTAGGAACATATTTAGGTTCAATAGTGCCACCATTTTGTTTAATGGTACCGTTAGTCCAAATATCCATAATCAGAGTGTCACCAGAAATTGCGCCAGCAACAGATCCTGCTGCAGTACCTGAACCATAAGTTGCGGTAACTTGACAAGCTGGCACTGCTACGCCAGGTGTGGTTTCTACGCCAGGAATACCAGCTGTAACTACGAGCTGAGTATATTTACCCGTTACTGTGTTGCTTTCTGAATCACCTGGTAGTGTGCCAGTGTTAGAACAGTCACCATTTTGCA
>CAYJUB010000343.1:674-3424 GCA_964373145.1 uncultured Moraxellaceae bacterium | reverse complement strand
TACTTATTCCTTTAGGAGGATACCGATCTTTTCTCACTCAGCATGGGTTTTATGATGACGCAGTGGTCGAGTCGATTGGATTACGGGAGTGGGTGAATTCTGATGATTTTGAGTACTGTCCGCGAGGGGCTTTAAATCAGGTTAAAAAAATTCATCATGACGCTGAGCTTCAAACTTCAACAATCACTGTACCTCACAAACTGCTCGACAATGTTCTTCGATTATCTAAATTGGTCGGACTGACAGAGGCGGATTGTCGCATTTTAGAATTAGTCATTCTGATACGGAATGGGCAGATGCTTGATGATGTCGCCGACTATTTAAAAGCACTTTCGACAGAGAAAATGTTTCGAGTGTTATCGGTGCTACTAGATTTACCAGAGAGTGAAATTAGATCATCGTTGAGTGCGCATGGTGCACTTGTACGTTCAGGTATCCTCACGGTAGATTATGGATATGCGAGAACGTTAGCTCGAAAGCTTGATTTATTATCGAATCATTTTTCAGACAAGATGTTTTCTGAGCGTGCAGAACCCCTGACCCTGATCCGCGACATTGTGTCACCCAGCTCAAGTCCGAAATTGAATATCAGCGACTACGTGCATATAGATCACACGCTTTCAGTATTACGCGCATATTTAAAGCAATCTCAACTGACAGGTCGTCAAGGAGTCAATGTATTTATACATGGTGTGCCCGGAACTGGTAAGACTCAGCTCACAAAAGTCATCGCTGAAGAGCTGCAGTGTCAGCTCTTTGAAGTAGCAAGTGAGAATACTGAAGGTAACCCCGTCACAGGTGAGCAACGTTTACGTGCTTATAGAGCTGCGCAGTGTTTCTTTACCGGTCAGCGCAGCATGATCCTGTTTGATGAAGTTGAAGATGTCTTTAGTGATAGAGACTCATCTTCTGATCGCAACAGCACTGCAAAATCCAGAAAAGCATGGATCAACCGCATGCTTGAAGAAAATACTGTGCCAACTTTCTGGTTGTCAAACTCGATCTCGGGTCTTGATCCTGCGTTTATCCGTCGCTTCGATTTTATTTTTGAACTTCCTATCCCATCCAAGAAACAGCGTTTGAAAATTATTCAAAATTTGAGTAATGATCTGATCAATGAAACCAGTGTTGCACGAATCGCAAGTTCTGAATCATTAGCGCCTGCCGTGGTCTCTAAAGCGCTCTCTGTCGTCAGTACCATCCATAATCAGTTAGGGACGGATCTCGCATCTGAAGCGGTTGAGTTGCTAATCAATAATACTTTGGAGGCCCAAGGGCATCGACAAATTCTAAGAAATAGCACGGGACTTAGTTCTGAAATTTACGATCCTGCCTTTATTCAATCAAATGTTGCTTTAACCCAAGTTGCAGCAGGGTTAAAGCAATCTCACTCAGGTCGCTTATGTCTCTATGGTGCGCCAGGAACGGGTAAAACCGCTTACGGTCAATGGTTAGCGGAATACCTAGAGATGCCCTTAATCGTCAAGCGCGTGTCTGATCTTATTTCAAAATGGGTTGGGGGAAGTGAGCGCAATATCGCCCAAGCTTTTCAACAAGCCGATCGTGAGGGTGCCATACTCTTGATTGATGAGGTGGATAGCTTCTTACAAGATCGACGTACAGCGCAGCATAGTTGGGAAATTACCCTCGTGAATGAAATGCTTACCCAAATGGAGTCTTTTTCAGGAATTTTTATTGCATCAACTAATCTCATGGATGGATTAGATCAAGCCGTACTGAGACGTTTTGATTTGAAAGTGAAGTTTGATTTTCTTGATCCGTCACAAGTCTCTGATTTACTACATCGGTATTGTGTTCAATTAAAAATAGCCGTTCCGCTCTCCCAAGAACTGATGAGAGCCTTACGTTTGCATAATTTGACCCCTGGTGATTTTGCAACGGTGGTGAGACAGAACCGCTTTAGACCAATTCGTTCATGCATTGAGTTTATTAGCGCTTTAGAACAAGAGTGTGCGATGAAAGAGAGTGCCAAATTTAAAATAGGATTTCTTTAGCAGGTTTAGGATCTTATTGAGTAATCGATAGAAGTTATGGTTAAGATAACCATAAGGTCAAGTAAATTGATTCTATACATTAAAGATGTGGGGATAGCATGAGTAATCGTACTAATTCGATGGAAACGGTCGAGCTGTATATAGAAATCCTTAAGCGAATTCCAAGAAATAGAAAAGTTACGGCTAAAGAGTTGCATGAACAATTAACGGATGCCGGCTATGATCGGGACAAACGTACAATTGAACGTCATCTGCTTAAACTTTGTGAGCGCTTTGGTATAGAGCGCGACGAACGCACAAAACCATATGGTTATCGTTGGATGAAGAACTCCAATGGCTCAGCTTTACCAATGCTGAGCAATCAAGAGTCGTTATTATTAAGTTTGGCTGAGCAACAGCTTAAAAATCTCTTACCCGCCAGTTTGATGAAAGCCATGGAGAGTTTCTTTGCACAAGCGCGCTACGATCTTGGCTCAGAGAATAGTCCAGAAAAAGACCGTGAATGGCTATCCAAGGTCCGTGTCATCAGTGAGACTCAGCCCCTGATCGCTCCTAAGGTGAATGTTGAAGTTTTTGAAGAAGTCAGCAATGCACTGTATAACAATAAGTGGCTCAATCTTGAGTATAAGAACTCTTCAGGATGGAGCTCAACGGCTGAGGTGATGCCCCTCGGTTTAGCCCAGCAAGGGTCACGACTTTATCTGGTCTGTCGCTATAAGGGATTTGAAAATGAGA
>CAYJUB010000343.1:0-664 GCA_964373145.1 uncultured Moraxellaceae bacterium | reverse complement strand
GCGTAGGTAAGAGTAACCATCTCACTTTCCAAATTCATAAAGACACTGGCTCACATCTCTTAGAGTCAAAATTATCAGAAGATCAAACTGAGAAAGACCTAGGCAAAAACTATGAAATCAGTGCAACTGTCGTCGATACTGCACAGCTTGAGTGGTGGCTCCGTGGTTTTGGTAAAAATGTCAGCCATATTCGTCGTGAACCCATAGAAGTAAACGAATAGTTCATCAAAGGCTCTGAATAAATATTTAGACCACGGATTTAATAAATGGAGAAGAAATGCCACGTGAGGATATATACAACTTAATTAATGAAATGATTCTAGACTGTGAACATCAAGTTTTTATCGTGATCGGAGGGACGCATCCAGAGCATTTTCATTTTATAGGCGAGCCCTATAGCACGACTTGGTATGAGCGCAGATGCGTCCCTTTTAAAAGATCAGAATGCATCTGCGATGGTAACCAATCTAAAGAAAGCAAGTCTAATGAGTTGAGTACTTCAGCCCTTGAAAGTTTCGCTAAAGGCTCGCTTAAGCAAGTTCAGTTTTTGTTTGATCTAAATCATCATTTCTTATTTGAGTTGGACATGACCAGTATGTCAAAAATGATTTACTTACTGCATAGAATCAAAGATCTTGGCTATAACCGCCGCAATGTTCATCTA
>CAYJUB010000342.1:0-3432 GCA_964373145.1 uncultured Moraxellaceae bacterium | reverse complement strand
CAACATATAAATCAGTACAGCCTGATATTTGTACATGAAATATATGTGATTTTTATTTCAAACTACTATTTCCGCTTTCTGCAAAATTTGCAAAATGCTGGAAAAATCTAAACCGCCAGCGCCAGCCTTACTGTGCAACGCATAAAGATTACGCGCCATTTCACCAAGTGGAATGGATGCTTGTGCATTCAACGCGGTTTCAGTTGCTAAACCTAAATCTTTCAACATCAGATCCACGCCAAAACCACCGCTATAGCCACGCGACGCTGGCACGTTGTCCATCACCCCTGGATACGGGTTATACAGTTCAAGTGACCAGTTGCGACCAGAGCTTTTGACCATAATGTCGGAAAGTACATGCGGATCTAAACCATTCGCCACACCTAAAGCCAACGCTTCTGCTGTACCGATCATTTGAATGCCGAGCAGCATGTTGTTGCAGATTTTGGCAGTTTGCCCTGCTCCATGTCCGCCTGCATGGAAAATGTTTTTTCCCATCGCGCTCAAAATTGGACGTGCACGCTCTAACGCATCATCGTTGCCGCCAACGATGAAGGTCAATGTGCCAGCAATCGCACCGCCAGTCCCACCAGAAACGGGTGCATCAAGCATGGTTAAGCCCAATGCCGTCGCCGCTTTAGACACGGCAATCGCTGTTTGCGCGGCGATCGTGCTGCAATCGATGACTAACGTTCCTTTTGGAATATGAGGCAACAAGCCAGACTCACCCAAATACAGCGCTTCGACATGACGACTGGCTGGCAACATCGAAATCACGATTTCAGCAGTGCTCACTGCTTCTTTCGCAGATGTTGCAACGCTTGCGCCTGCATCAGCCAACGTCTGAATCGCATTTGGGGACAAATCAAATACCGTGACGTGATGTCCTGCTTTCAGCAGGTTTTGCGCCATTGGGCCGCCCATATTGCCCAAACCGATGAATGCAATCTGACTCATATTCTTCTTCCTAATATTTCACTATTTCTTAAACGTTTAATGCTTTTTACCAAGATCAGCCAGCGGATGTGCATCATCAGACCATGGATTGGTCATAAAACCATTGACCCACTCTGTAGTGACTTCGGCATGCGTCGCAGGTTGCCACCTTGGTTTTAAATCTTTATCGATCAACAACGCACGAATACCTTCAGCAAAATCAGAGCGTGCCGCAGAATGCAATGCAGCGAGATATTCCATTCGGAATACATCAGCCAAAGATAAATTTTCTGTTTTCTTGAGCAATAGATTGGCGAGGTGAACTGAACTTGGTGAACCTGATTTGAGCGATACAACTGCTTTTTTCAGCCATGCTTCTTCCGGGTCAAGCGCGATAATGGCGTCTACAATTTGATTCAAATTTTCGAGACTGCACAACACATTGATCGCTTCAAAGTGAACCTGCAATGGCCCTTGGACAATTTCCAATGCCATTTCTGAACCACGCAAAACAGTATCAAGCAAGTAGCTATTTTTTTCTTGCGATGGACCCCATGGTTGCTGCAGGAGTTTTTCCAAGACCGATGATTTATCGATCTGAGCAATTGCATAATCCGCCAGCTTGGTAAACTTCGCATCGGCAGCGTTGATCATTGCCCCCGTGAGTGCGAGGAACAAACCGAGTTTGCCTGGCATACGATTAAGGAAATAACTACCACCGACATCTGGGAATAAACCAATTGCGATTTCAGGCATCGCCAAACGTGATTTTTCTGTGACCACGCGATGACTTGCACCCGCCATCAAACCAATACCGCCGCCCATGACGATGCCATGACCCCAGCATAAAATTGGCTTCGGATAGGTATGAATGAAATAATCCAGACGATATTCACGATTAAAGAAATCACAAGCGTACTGATTGGCACGGATGTCATCTTTCTCAGCCGAGGCATGGTGCGTGAGCATGGATTGATAAAGATTTTGCAGATCACCACCCGCGCAAAAAGCTTTTTCGCCAGCGGCTTGCATCAAAACCATCGCGACATTGTCATCGGTTGACCAGATCGCCAATTGCTCGGCCATTAAATCGATCATTTCCAACGATAAGGCATTCAACGTTTTCTCAGCATTCAGCGTAATCACGCCAATATGATGACCATTATTTGCCACAATCGTTTCAAATAAAACAGGTTTTACCGCACTCTTAATGTTGTCATCCATTACCTAATTTCCTCAGGGGCTGCGCCATTCAGCATCTGGCGTGAAATAATCACGCGCATGATTTCATTCGTCCCTTCTAAAATCTGATGCACGCGAACATCGCGTAGATAGCGTTCTAGTGGGTATTCACGAATGTAACCATTACCGCCATGCAATTGCAAAGCATCATTGCATACCTGAAAGCCTACATCTGTCGCAAAACGTTTCGCCATCGCACAATAAACACTCGCATCGGGTGCTTTTTGATCGAGTTTAGTCGCAGCTAAACGCACCATTTGCCGCGCTGCAACCAATTCCGTCACCATATCAGCGAGCTTAAATTGTAAGGCTTGGAAGTCCGCCAACTTGGTTTTGAATTGTTGACGTTCGCCCATGTAAATCCGTGCCGCATCCAGCGCCGCTTGCGCCGCCCCCATTGAACAGGTGGCAATATTAATCCGCCCCCCATCAATGCCGCGCATGGCAATTTTAAACCCTTCGCCTTCCTCGCCCAGCAAGTGATCGGCAGGGATCATCACATTATCAAAACTAATCGTCCGCGTCGGCTGGCTGTTCCAACCCATTTTCTGTTCTTTGCGACCATAGCTTATGCCCACAGTATCCGCAGGAACAGCGAATGCAGAAATACCCCGCGCGCCTTCAGCGCCAGTACGTGCCATGACGACCAGTAGATCGGTTGATCCAGCACCTGAAATAAACGCTTTTGCACCATTTAAACGGTAATGACCATCGACCAGTTCAGCACGTGTTTTCAGCGAAGCGGCGTCTGAACCTGCATTCGGTTCAGTAAGGCAATATGAGCCTAGCTTTTGCCCACTAGCAAGCAATGGACTCCACTTTGCGCGAACGCTTGGTGTCGCCCAACTTGCGACCATCCAAGTTGCCATATTATGAATGGTGATATAGGCAGCCGTTGATGGACAGGCATAGGCCAATTCTTCAAATACAATCGACGCATCAAGACGTGACAAGCCCATGCCGCCTACATCTTCAGGCGTATACATGCCGCAAAAACCTAATGCACCTGCTTTCTGAATCATATCAATGGGAAAAATACATTCCGAATCCCACAGAGCCGCATGCGGCGCCATTTCAGCGGCCGCAAAATCACGGGCGGCTTGTTGGAATGCGCGCTGATCTTCCGATAAATCAAAGTTCATGGTTTGACCCTAAATTGCGTTTAAACCGATTTTTTCAAATGTGAATTAACGTCAAAAGCAAATCCCTCCTAGCCTCCCTTTTTCTAAGGGAGGAACTTAGCTCCCTCCGTAG
>CAYJUB010000341.1:0-3441 GCA_964373145.1 uncultured Moraxellaceae bacterium | reverse complement strand
ACATTTCCGACAGTGGAACTTCCACGCGAATTTGTTTAGTTCCACCAGGAAGATCGTCCATACCTTGAATCACACCGCGGCGACGGTTCAAGTCACCCATGATGTCACCCATGTAGTCTTCTGGTGTTTCCACTTCGACTTTCATGATTGGCTCAAGCAATACTGGGCCCGCTTTCATGAAGCCTTGACGGAACGCCATCGAACCAGCCATTTTAAACGACAGTTCGTCAGAGTCGACGTCATGGTATGAACCGTCAAACAGAACTGCTTTAATACCAACAACTGGGTAACCTGCAAGAACACCATTTTTCATGCGTTCTTGAATACCCTTGTCAACAGCACCAAAGAATTCTTTTGGAACAGTACCACCGACAACTTCAACTGCGTACTCGTAGTTCGCAACTTCAGTGTCGAGCGGCTCAATACGGAGGTAAACGTGACCGAACTTACCACGACCACCAGTCTGACGCACAAACTTGCCTTCTTGCTCAACGGTCTTAGTGATCGTTTCGCGATAAGCAACCTGTGGTTTACCGATGTTCGCTTCAACACCAAATTCACGCTTCATACGATCAACGAGAATTTCTAAGTGAAGCTCACCCATACCAGCGATGATGGTTTGGCTTGACTCTTCATCAGTCCATACACGGAATGATGGATCTTCTTTTGCCAAACGACCCAAAGCGATACCCATTTTTTCTTGGTCAGCTTTGGTTTTTGGTTCCACAGCCAAAGAAATAACTGGCTCTGGGAACACCATACGCTCGAGGGTAATGATATGGTTTTCATCACACAATGTATCACCAGTGGTTACGTCTTTTAGACCCGCAACCGCAGCGATATCACCTGCGCGGATTTCTTCAACGTCTTCACGGTCATTCGCATGCATCAATACGATACGGCCAACACGCTCTTTCTTCATTTTTACTGGATTCCAAACAGCAGAACCTGCTTTCAGAACACCAGAATAAACACGAATAAAGGTCAATGAACCCACGAACTTATCGTTCATGATTTTGAACGCAAGCGCTGCAAACGGCTCATCATCAGATGCTTTACGTTCGCCAATACTTTCGTCTTTGTCATCAAGAATACCCTTGATGGCTTCAACGTCGCCTGGTGCTGGCAAATAACGAATCACAGCATCAAGCATCGCTTGAACACCTTTATTCTTAAATGCAGAACCACAGAGCATTGGTTGGATTTCACAGTTGATCGTACGGATACGCAACGCTGCATGAATTTGGTCTTCGGTCAAATCACCGTTTTCCAAGTATTCATTCATCAGTTCTTCAGATGCTTCAGCAGCTGATTCAACCATTTTTTCGCGCCATTCGTTTGCAGTCGCAACCAAATCAGCAGGAATATCGCCGTATTCAAACTTCATACCTTGTGATGCTTCATCCCAGATGATTGCTTTCATCTTAATGAGATCAACGATACCTTCGAAGTTTTCTTCAGCACCAACAGGAATCGCGATAGGAACTGGATTCGCACCTAAACGAGTACGCATTTGTTCAACTGCGCGGAAGAAGTTCGCGCCAGTACGGTCCATTTTGTTAACGAACGCAATACGTGGAACTTTATATTTGTTCGCTTGACGCCAAACAGTTTCTGACTGTGGCTGTACGCCGCCAACAGCACAATAAACCATACACGCACCGTCAAGAACACGCATTGAACGCTCAACTTCGATGGTGAAGTCAACGTGTCCTGGTGTATCGATGATGTTGATACGGTGTTTAGCGAAGTTGTTCGCCATGCCTGACCAGAAACAAGTAGTCGCAGCAGAAGTAATGGTAATACCACGTTCTTGCTCTTGTTCCATCCAGTCCATGGTTGCTGCACCTTCGTGCACTTCACCAATCTTGTGGCTTACGCCTGTGTAATACAACACACGTTCAGTCGTGGTTGTTTTACCCGCGTCGATGTGCGCGGAAATACCAATATTTCGGTAATTTTCTAGGGGGGTTACGCGTGCCATGATGCTTTCCTAAATGCTTTCTTAAGATTCAATAAATTCAATGATAAAAGGCTCAAACAGACTGCTTTGCTTTCTGTTTTATTGTCGGCTGAATACCCGCAAATCTCCCACTTGATAACAGTGCGATGTTGAATCGTGCTGCAGTACGCATAATGCTCTCCTGTGGTTGATGGCCAATAAAACAGCTAAACAACTGTTAAAAAACAATTAAACTTCGTCAACAGTCTGTTTAGTCCACTTAAAAATAAACGCTGCAATGAGCAACGTTTACTTGAAAAGCGACGGCTTATAAAAAGCAAGCCTTTAAAAGCAACGCACTCGTTAGAAACGGTAGTGCGAGAAAGCCTTGTTCGCTTCCGCCATGCGATGCACGTCGTCGCGTTTTTTCATAGCTGTGCCTTTACCTTCAGCAGCATCCAACAGCTCGCCTGCAAGGCGCAGAGCCATAGTTTTTTCTGAACGCTTAACAGCAGCTTCAACCAACCAGCGCATTGCTAGGGCCGTACGACGGGAGGGACGTACTTCCATAGGTACTTGGTAAGTTGCACCACCAACACGGCGTGCTTTTACTTCGACCATTGGGCGAACTTTTTCAAGGGTATTCTCAAAAAATTCAACTGGATCAGTCTTCGCTTTTTCATTGATACGTAGCAATGCACCGTAAACGATACCTTCTGCTACTGATTTTTTGCCATCTTCCATTACATGGTTGATGAATTTAGCCACAGTCTGGCTGCCGAATTTTGGATCTGGCAGAATTTGACGGGCAACGACGGAACGACGTCTTGGCATGATACAAACCTTTTATGACACTTCAGGGATACCCAGCAGATTGCGCTTTGTGTCTTACGCGCGGTTCGCTGGCCTTACTACATGCTCTGTCACAACCTTCAACTTTCAAAAAATCTTTTAACATCGCGATGAACGCAACTCAAAAACATTTACTTCAAAATCAAATTCGTAAAAACAGAAACTTTATTACTTAGCGTTTAAATCCTAGGATTTAAAGCTTATTTCTTAGGACGTTTCGCGCCGTATTTAGAGCGTGATTGCATACGACCTTTAACGCCAGCACAGTCTAATGAACCGCGCACAGTGTGATAACGCACACCTGGTAAGTCTTTAACACGACCACCGCGGATCAATACAACGCTATGCTCTTGCAGGTTATGACCTTCACCGCCGATGTAGCTTGATACTTCAAAACCTGAAGTCAAACGTACACGACAAACTTTACGCATTGCTGAGTTAGGTTTTTTTGGTGTAGTGGTGTAAACGCGAGTACAAACGCCGCGGCGTTGTGGACACGCTTGTAGTGCCGGTACTTTTGACTTTTCAGTCAAGCTAGTACGACCCTTACGAATCAATTGGTTAGTGGTAGCCACTGATAACTCTCCCGTGAATAAAAATCCCCAAAAAGGATATACCCCTTTTTGAGGGCTACATATTCTAAATCA
>CAYJUB010000340.1:0-3461 GCA_964373145.1 uncultured Moraxellaceae bacterium | reverse complement strand
CAGCGCATATAAATAATTGAATTACGACGTTATATTATCCATACACTGTGGACGATTTGGATGGCGTGCAATCTGCACCGTCTGCAATGCTCTCTTAATCTTCTTCTCTTATGCATTCATATCTACATCACTCATTTTGAATTGTGCTGATTACGATTGATCGTTGTGTCTTTTGAGAATCACTTTCGACAAAGTGCAACATACTCTAAAACCAGCACTGATGATTTAGCAAAAAACACCAAACCGCATGCGAGACCCATTACGCCTCAAGTTCAGCAGGCACTAACTGCACCACTTCTAACTCAATACCCCAATGCGCAAACTGCGTGACTTCCGTCTGCAAATCGGCTTGTAGCATCGGCCATTCGGCGCCTTGCTGATCGACCGCCAATTGCCATGATTTCGGCGTATAAACGGACAAAATTGAATTGGGCACGGTCTGATCGAAACGTGAGTGATGAAACAACACCGCCAGTCGAAGTAATAAACACAGCGACACCAATGAGGCACCGCCAGCATGACGTACCAAGCCTAACGAATCTTCACGTAATTTACGGCGATGTAATCCGACTAAAAACGACAAGCGCAATTGATCTACTTTAGAAAATCCTGGTACATCGGAATGTTCCAGCAAATACGCGCCATGACGATGATAACTGCCATGGCTAATCGCTAAACCAATCTCATGCAAATACGCCGCACGACGTAACAAATCACCATCTTCTTCATCGAGTTGTAGCGCATCTGCCACTTGCTCAAACAGACTACGCGCAGTCGATGCCACACGATCTGCTTGCCTCGGATCGGCGTAATAACGTGCCATCAACGCCTGTACACTGCGATCACGCACATCTTCATGGCGGAAACGACCGAGCAAGTCATACATCACGCCTTCGCGTAACGCACCATCCGAATACCCCATGCGCTCAATGCCTAGCACTTCGAACAAACCGATTAAAATTGCCAAACCAGCAGGTAAAACCGCTTTGCGATCTTCTTTTAACCCTTCGAAATCAATTTCGTCCGCATGTTTCCACTTCAAAATTTGTTCGCGCAGCTTCAACAACGCAGGATAAGTAATATAGCCTTGCTCATCTGCCAACCCTTGTTGCATCAATAACTGACGCGCGGCTTTAATCGTCCCGCTTGAACCAATGACCGTATCCCAGCCTGTTTCACGATAGATTGCCGCAATCACGGTCACTTCTTTGCGTGCCGCATTTTTTGCTTGTTCAAAGGCTTGCGCACTGATTTGACCATCGGCAAAGAATTTACGGGTAAAGGCAACGCAGCCCATTTGCAATGATTCGGTTTGGAGTGGCTCAAAATCCTGACCAATAATGAACTCTGTCGAACCACCCCCAATATCCACCACCAAACGTCGTCCGCCAGCCGCAGTCGTATGCGACACGCCTAAATAAATTAAGCGCGCTTCTTCACGTCCTGCAATAATCTCAATCGACTTGGGTAATATTTTCTGTGCTTTATCAATGAACTCTTGTGCATTTGCTGCTTCACGGAGCGCGTTGGTCGCCACAATCCGCATCCGCTGCGGCATCACACCCCCTAAACGGCCAACAAAACGCGACAAACAATCCAAGCCACGTTGCTGCGCTTCAAGACTTAATATCTTGTCCGCATCTAATCCCGCAGCCAATTGCACTTTTTCCGACATGGACGCCACTTTACGCACTTCGCCATGATCCAAGCGCGCGATTGCCAAGTGAAAACTATTCGACCCCAAGTCGATGGCGGCCAAAAGTTCTTCTTCAGGAAACAAATCAGCCATTAGTACACAACCCCAAACACCATAAATAAAATTCGTAAAAATAAATAACCATCAAAAACTGGCTCTTTTTCAGCAATAGAGACACCACCGAGCTGAACGCTCGTCAACCTTAGCATCTCACCCTGCACCACATCCAGCAATCCATAATGAATTCTTGATGACAGAATCGGAGTTTAACGCGAAAAGCCATCAAAACCCACTCAAAACACCATCAAAATCGCTGAACTGATCAGCGGAAATTGTCATACTTTTGCGCTAAGGGAGAGTAGGAAGATCAAAAGCAAATCCCTCCTAACCTCCCTTTCTCAAAGGGAGGAACTATCCCCTCCTTAGGAAAAGGAGGGCTAGGGAGGATTTGCTTTTGATCTTTAAAAACTACTGACAAATAAGCAAATAATCACACCCAAAACCCCATCAAACGCTCAATTATCGACAGAACCGATCATACCTATCACGAGAGACCATTTGACAGCAGACGCTTTACCCTTGAAAATCGAGACATTCTCCTGCATATCATTGTCTATGCAGCCGTACCAATCCGTACAGCAAGCCACAGCAAGTCTACCCACTCTGTGATTAAAAGTTAAAACAGAGCCGTTTGGTTTTTGCTAATTCTATACTTTGGAGCACGCTATGAGCGACATCATCAACACCACTGACAGCAACTTTAAAGCTGACGTACTCGATTCTGACATCCCAGTTCTGGTTGACTTCTGGGCAAGCTGGTGTGCGCCATGTAAACAAATCGCGCCCGTACTTGAAGCACTGTCAGCTGAATACGATGGCAAAATAAAAATCGTTAAAGTTGACGTCACTGCCAACGAACAAACGTCTGTTGACTACAACATCCGCAACATTCCTGCGCTGTTGATTTTCAAAAATGGCGAAAAAGTAGATCAAAAAGTAGGTGCAGCACCACGCTCACAACTGGTCGCATTCATCGAACAACATATCTAAATCATGATGGTTTTAGCGTGTAGTCTATTTACTGCACGCTAAACGTTTAAATAAACAACAAAAACGACCCCATTAAATCTTTCCAAAAATTTATTGTTATTTTTACGTAAAGCACGATCAAACGTTGACATTTCAATATCAAAGGTTTTATAGTAACTCTCAATGAAGGGATTTATATATTTAGCGGGCTTTATCGCTACTTTAAACAAATAGACCAGTCGGTCAAACCAGATTCCTTGTTTAACATTCGTGGTTTCAAAATTTTCATATCATCTGTTTACTCAATGTTTTTTAGCATGATGAATGAACGTTTTTCACGTTTTATGATTTTTCGTGTTTATGCTTTTCGCGTTGTAAATTTTTGACATCTTTTTAATCAAGATTTGCCCTCGCGCTAAAACCGATGTTTTTAGAGAAATAGTCTAAAACAACCCCGATTTAAGCGACTTAATTTTACTTTTTAAATAAGACACTACATGCACTGCACCCAATATTCACACATCGCTGATCCTGACGACGTAAAAATCAGGCCAGCAACCTTCAGATGCTCAACGCCATCCTCTTCAAAAATAATGCAATTTAATTCAATTTTCACCAACCCGATTAAGCAATACATGTTGTTTCTCTCCACCTCCCTCCGACTTCTGTCTACGAATCCTGCTCTATGAATCTTACCGAACTCAAGAAAAAACCAATCAGCGAACTTGTGCATATC
>CAYJUB010000339.1:0-3464 GCA_964373145.1 uncultured Moraxellaceae bacterium | reverse complement strand
CATCTTGTGTGGCATCGCTTGGTTAAAATTTCAGAAGATCTTCAAAGGCTTGTTCAATGATGTTGTCAAGTTGAGTCATAGGAGATTCCAATAATTTTAAGGTGAAAAAAGAATAATCTTAAGCGGTAATTTTGCGCTGATTTTGCTTAATTTTAGAAGCAAGTAGATAAATGCATAAGTGAATTGTAGCGTAAATCTAGACGTGATGGCGAGTTGAGATGCCGATCACGTCTAGGTTTTTAGCGTTAATTTAGAGCTAAGCTGTAACAAGAACATTCAATGTGCAATATTGATCACGTTTTGCGTGATTAATCAGATTCATAATCTGCGCACATCGTTAAATCTTTAGAGGCTTCAACTTTTGAGAAACGAATGGCCAATGTGATTGTTGATGCAACAAAAAGATTAACCAGTAACGCATACAGCGCGGAATAACCAGGAATGCTATAGCCATTGATAACTAAAATATAAATTGGTTTAAAATCAACTGAATAAGCCATCCATGTTCCGATAACCATGCCGACTAACCAGCCAATCATCAATGCGCGATGATCGAACCAACGGGTATACAGCCCAATAAATACTGCAGGTAAGACTTGAATAATCCATACACCGCCAAGGAGTTGGAGGTTAATTGCATATTGCGTTGGGATAAATAACACAAAAAGCAGTGCGCCAAATTTCACAGCCAAAGAGATGTTTTTTGCAATAAATGTCTCTTGTCGAGGTGTGAGCGTTGGATTGATATACTCTTTGTGAATGTTGCGGGTATACAGATTCGCAGCTGCGATTGACATAATTGCGGCTGGAACGAGTGCACCGATGCCAATCGCCGCAAATGCGACACCGACAAACCAAGATGGGAAGCTGTGAATGAATAATGCGGGAATTGCAAAATTATTGCCATATTGAGCAAAACCTTGCGCGAATTCAGGCATGTTTTTTACACCTGAAGCGATTGCCATATAGCCGAGTAGCGCAATCAATCCGAGCAATACGGAGTACGCAGGCAGTAAAATCATGTTTTTGCGCAGAGTATTTGCACTGTTGGATGACAGAGCAGCCGTCATCGAATGTGGATAGAGAAACAATGCTAAAGCCGAACCCACAGCCAAAGTGAAATAAGCACTAAATTGATTCATGCTGTTTTCAGTGGGTGCCTTTAATAGTAATTTTTCCGCAGGAACGGCATCGAAAATTTTACCAAAACCACCGAGTTGGATTGGAATTACAATAACTGCAACAATAATGGTGACGTAGATTAAGATGTCCTTCACCACCGCGATCATTGCAGGCGCGCGTAAACCACTTGTATAGGTGTAAGCTGCTAGAATAATAAACGCAACAATGAGCGGAATCTCACCTAAAAGTCCAGAGGTATCAACGCCTAAACCACCAATAATCACTTCAATTCCGACCAGTTGCAACGCCACATAAGGCATGGTTGCCAGAATGCCAGTGACTGCAATGGCAAGTGCTAATAATGGACTGTTGTAACGCGCACGAATAAAGTCGGCTGGGGTTACAAAGCCATGTTTACGCGAGACCGCCCATAGGCGCGGTAGAACCATAAAGGCAAGCGGGTAAATTAAAATCGTGTAGGGGATACCAAAATAACCAAACGCGCCCATACCGAACAGCAATGCTGGAATCGCTATAAACGTATACGCCGTATATAAATCGCCACCGAGCAAAAACCATGTAATCCATGTGCCGAAGCGTCGTCCAGCCAGACCCCATTCATCCAGTGAATGAAGATCAGCTTTTTTCCAGCGCGCTGCGAAAAATCCAAGAATTGTGACGAATAAAAATAAAGAAACAAAAACAATCGTTGCAGTCATGTCCAATTTCATTATTTGGTTTCCTCTGAACTATTGTTGTTTTCATCTGCTGCTTGTTTTCTCGCAACTTGGACATGTGCTTTGTAATACACGATAGCAATCGTAAAAGCCGCGACGAAAATCAGCAGCAGTTGATACCAATAGAAGAAAGGAAAACCAAAGAGGCGAGGTTCAATATGGTTATAAAACGGAATCCACAGTGAAAGAACCCAAGGAAATACGAGTAGCCAATACCAACGCCTGGCTTTGTTTTTTGAAAGACTATCCATGATCTAAGAGTCGCAAAAAGGTTATGCGAATATTAGATGATTTTTATGGGTTATGCATGAGTGAGTGAGTGGGAAAAATAAGCATTACACAATCTCCCAAAATGGGATATAATCAACTCATAATAAGAATTTGGTGATATATGCGGATTATTGCAAAGCGGTCATTGAAGAAGTTTTGGGAGTTATCGGGAAAAGAGGATTCTCAATCAGCACTTGAAGCATGGCATGAGGAAGTGAGTAAGGCAATTTGGCAAACGCCGCATGATATTAAGCAACATATGAGAAGTGCCAGTATTTGCGGTAATAATCGAGTGGTATTTAATATTGCAGGAAATAAATATCGTTTGGTGGTCGAAATGCAATATCAGGCTGGAATCGTGTGGGTAAAGTTCCTTGGTACTCATGCTGAATACGACAAAATTGAAGTGGAGACAGTCAATGAATATTAAACCAATCCGTAATGATGATGATTTAACGGCGGCATTTGTACGTTTGGAAGCTGTTTTTCAAGCCGAAGCAGGCACGCCAGAAGCTGACGAAATGGAAGTGCTCGTTGTGCTGATTGAAGCCTATGAAAATCGTCATTATCCAATTTCAGCATCTGATCCAGTCGAAGCAATTAAATTTCGGATGGAGCAGCAAGGGCTGACGCCGAAAGACTTAGAGCCTTTTATTGGAAAATCAGGACGTGTATCTGAGGTGTTAAATCGTAAGCGACCTCTAAGCATTCGTATGGTAAAGAAACTGCATGATGGGTTGCATATTCCATACGAAAGCCTAATGGCTGGAGTGGCTTGATTTAACCAACCACCTTAGCACTTCTTCTAACTGGCGGTACAGGCTCACCGCGATATTGACGGTCTGCGAAATAGCTTGAGCGTACCATCGGTGCAGCCCAAATATTTCTAAAACCTAATGCTTGTCCATGTGCGGTATAACGCTCGAACTCTTCTGGATGGACAAAACGTTCGACAGGCGCATGGCTTTTTGAAGGCTGTAAATATTGGCCGATGGTAATGTAATCAACATCGTGTGCACGCAAATCATCGAGCAAAGCTAGTACTTCTTCTTCGGTTTCACCAAGCCCAACCATCAACCCACATTTCGTTGGAATATCAGGACACACTTCTTTGAATTTCTTTAATAAGTTCAACGAATGTTGATAATCGGAACCTGGACGCATGGCTTTATAAAGGCGTGGCACAGTTTCAATATTATGGTTAAACACATCTGGTGGACATTCCGCCATGATGCGCAGCGCAACATCCATACGACCACGGAAATCAGGCACCAGAATTTCTAATAGAGTTTCAGGACTGGTTTTACGTGTCTCAGTAATGCAATCCACAAAATG
>CAYJUB010000338.1:0-3469 GCA_964373145.1 uncultured Moraxellaceae bacterium | reverse complement strand
CATGCAGTAACGAGTGGCAGGCTCCCATCGCCTCACCTGCTGGTGAACTGGGTTTATCCATCGCACCCATCAGCCCTAGAATAGCCTCTTCCAATTGAAAGGCTTCTTGTGGCGTATTGATCAACCACTGAATGCTGGCTTCAAAATCATCAAACGTTTCCGCTAAACGTGGATCACGATAACTATGGAAACGGAATGCGCAAGCGTTGCCATCATAACCCGCACCACCGCCATATGCACCGCCCTGTTCGCGCAATGCACGATGCAAGAAACCATTACGGAGATAAGGGCCAAGTACCATGAGTGCCGCAGTATCAGGATGATCGACAACCGTTGCAGGATAAGATGCCGCACAGAACTGAACATTGGTTTGAATCAGCCACGCCAAGTCTTTTGTGGCTTTTGATGCTTGAGCATCTATTTCATCTTGTGAACTAGATTGAACCACAACATCACTTGCCCAAACTTTTTCAATTTCACGACTTAATTTTGATAATTGACTTTCTTCCGCAACTAATAAGAATTGACGTGGCAATGCAACGATTTGCTGATGCAGCGCAGATAAATCATTCAGCAGCTTGGTTTGAACAGACGGATCTTGCTCAATATTGGTCAATAAATCACGCAACCACAACAGTGCAGGAAGTCCTGTATTTTCATATTCATGCTGAGCGAGCGCACTTAAATCACGTGACGACGTTTGCATCGCATACGCATGACCTGAACCACTTAAACGGGATTGCCAACGTGATTTACGTTGTTGCAGCAATTCTAAAATACGATCCGATTCGTCGAAACGAAGGCGAATAAACGCATCGTGCAGTAATTGAATGGCTTCTAATTTATGCACTAAAGCTTTAGTCGATAACACCAAGAACGCGCTAATTTTACCTTGATCACTAATTTCCGTGCGTAAGCTTGAACTCAAGCCTACACCACCACTCACCGCAGTTTGTTGCTGCTGTAATTCTAGATAATCCAAATCACCCGCACCAACAGAACCCACCAACGACACATAAATTGATAAGAGTTTGCTATTCAACAACGCTTGCGGCACTTCGATCAGCACTTGGTTGTAATACAGACCATTGGTGCCCGATGCATAGTTGTATAACGGCGCAGTTTGTTCGCCCAATTGAAGTGATGTGGTTTCGCCCGTTTGGATTTTCAAATCGACAGGAATATCCGCCAAGCCTACTTTTGGTAAAATCGACAAATCATCGACTTGTGCTTGACGTTCTGCAAGTGCTGCAGCTTCACTGTCTAATTTCGCACGATCATCAGCAGTCAAACCAGCTTCAATGTTGTCGAGCGCGTCTTGCTCACGCTGTTGATCACGTGTGGTTTTTTCGCTATCTGGATTTAATACCAAACGCACACGATGTGTATTATCGAGTAAATACTGACGTACTAAGTTTGGTAAATAATTAACATCTTTAAGGTTTTCGCGTAACTCAGCAAGTAACGGTTCGATTTGCCAAACAGGTAAAGGATCGCCACCATGAATGGCACTGCCTAAACCATTTAACAGTAATTGCAACCCATACGGATAACTGCCACCGCCGATTTCACGTTGTTGTAATTCGATTTGATGAAGCACCGCTTCAACCTGCGCAGTTTGAATATCGCCGCCTGCGATTTTTTCTAAAACATTTAAAACGCCTTGCTCAAACGCATCGGCTTGTTCTGGATTTGAGCCTTGCAAACCACACAAGAAACTCATTTCAAAATTACTATCATCCAGACCTAACAATGGCGATGGTGACTCGCCCAAACCACAGGTCTCAATGTATTGACGTAATGGTGACGCAGAATCTTCAAGTAATACACCTTCGTCCAAACGCAGCGCAAAACGTGCTTTGATGTCGGTCGTTTTTGGTAATAACCACGCCAAAACGATGTGCGTACGATTTTCTAAAGTTTCATCTTCGGCTAAATCAACTGCGTAATTCGCTTCGACACGCTGTGGTTCGGTGTAACGTTGTTCAGGAACAGATTCAAGTTTTTCGCCATTGGCAAATTTCGCCAGTGCTTGTTCTTCAAATTTTTGCTGTAAAACGGCTGGTGCTAAATTGCCATAAGTCATGAACACCGCATTGCTTGGGTGATAATGCGAATGATAAAAATCGACGAGTTTTTGATGAGTTAGCTGCGGAATATCGGCTGGATCACCGCCCGAATTATAATGATAAGTGGTCGTTGGATAGAGCGTATGTGCTAACTGATGGTAGAGCTGATCGGTTGGCGAACTCATTGCGCCTTTCATTTCATTAAACACAATGCCTTTATACACAGGCTTGCCATCTTCTAACTCAATGCGAATGCCTTCTTGGGCGAAATCCAGCGGATCGATATTGGCAAAAAAAGCAGCGTCTAAGTACACGGATAATAAGTTAAAAAAGTCAGCATTGTTCTGTGATGCAAACGGATACGCCGTCCAATCCGACGAGGTAAATGCATTCATAAACGTGTTCAAAGAACGACGAATCATCGAAAAGAATGGATCACGAACTGGGAAACGTTTCGAGCCACACAGTGCAGTATGTTCGAGCACATGGGCAACGCCACTTGAGTCCATTGGCTGAGTTCGAAACGCAACCATGAATACATTTTCATCATTATCAGCAGCGAGGTGATAATGAGATGCACCTGTTATTTTATGACGATATTCAAGTAATTCCGCAGATAACGACTCAATCGGCTCACGACGTAGAAGTTCAAAAGTCTCAAATGCAGACGCGGCGGTTTCAAATGAGGATGTCGTGGGCAAGAAGTCAGTCATGGAATCTCCAAAGGCAAAAAATTCGCCAAAAATATATATTGAAACAATATTGGATTATTTGGGCTTTTGTATACAGATAACAAGCATTAAATTCATTTTATTCTTAAAGGATTTAGGGATAAAATTGAATCACTGCCGTTTTCAAGCGCAGTGAACTACATTCTAATTATAAAAAATGGAATCTTAGAACAATAAAAAGGGATAATACAATGAATAATCTCATTATTCGTACAGCAACGGAAGCTGATCATCACAGTTGGCTACTCTTGTGGCAAGCCTACCAAGCCTTCTACAAAACCACCGTCGCCCATGAAGTCACACTTGCCACATGGCATCGATTATTAGAACCAAACGAACCCATGTATCTCATGCTCGCCGAATACGACGAAAAAATTGTTGGATTTGCCCACGTCATCGAACACCCTAGTTCGTGGACCGTCAACAATTATTGCTACTTACAAGATTTATATGTAGCTGAGGAATATCGCGGCTTCGGAATCGGACGAGTTTTAATCGAAAAAGTCTACGCGATGGCAGAGTTTGAAGGCTGGTCGCGGGTTCACTGGCTCACACAAGAAGGGAATATCCAAGCACGAGGACTATACGACAAGTTAGCTGAGCCATCAGGTTTTATTCAATATCGTAAGAATCTCCCAATAACTCATTAATTGGTCAATAAATAAACTC
>CAYJUB010000337.1:0-3472 GCA_964373145.1 uncultured Moraxellaceae bacterium | reverse complement strand
AGAAATATCCTCTTAAGTACGCTTATGTTGAGCATTTTTTTGACGGGATGTGGCTGTAGTGAAAAAACGATCGTCATTCCGATTCCAGGAGCTGATCTTGAAAACCCATCAATTGTACCATCGCCACCTACCAGTGGGGGGTATACGATTAGTGGGACGATTACAGGCTTAACGCTTTCAGATTTGATTGTGGTCGATCAACTTTCTGCGAAGCTGACTACCATTCGTAAAGACTCCAAAACATTTAGCCTCAATATTGGTAAGGGTTTTCTACCCGATCGCGCTCAGTATGCGCTTGTGCTCGCATCGTCTTTGACGACCAATCAAAACTCTTGTTCCATGGTGAATGGTGCTGGCGTTTCTCGTACAAATGTCACCAACGTTCAAATTACGTGTGTCACCCCAATTGCGACTCGTTTAGCCGGTGCAGATGAAACGGGTGATGAAAAAGATGGCAAAGGCAAGTTCGCTGTGTTTCATGACTCCACGACGAGTACATTAGATTCATCGGGAAATTTTTGGGTGGGTGGGTATAGCAATTTAAGAAAAGTCACTGCAGAAGGTGACGTCACTACACCTGTTTTCCGAGATGAGTCTTTAAGTGAATTTAACTCATCCAATATTCATGCTTTAGCCGTTGATAAGTTGAATAATCTTTACACCTCGTCGGGATTAATTCTGAGCACTTTGGGGAATTCCACACGCTTTGCAAGTCGGTTGCCGTATGGTACGGAAATTAAGGGCTTAGCTTTTGATTCTATGGGAAATCTCTATATTTCGGATAAAACATTAAATGTGATTTATAAATTACCACCAGTCGGCAATGCCGTTGTTTTTGCTGGCTCGGGTAAGGCTGGGTTGGTCGATGGTAAGGGTAAGAGCGCTTCCTTTGATTTTAGTGGTAGTTACGATGGACATCTGGCAATTGATAGCAAAAATAACATTTTTGTGACAGAAAGCGAGAATGCAGATATTAGAAAAATTACTGCAGACGGCGTAGTTTCAACGTTCACCAATGCAACGATGCCAGTCCTTGCAGGATATGGTCCAGATAACTTTGGAATCAGTTCAGGAGCAATCACTATCGATGGAAAAGATAATCTGTATGTACTGAACACTTCAATTGATAGTGTTTTTAAAGTGACTCCGAGTGGTCAAGTCAGCACGCTGATCAGTAGCGGTGTTCTCACTCTAGCTGACGGAAGTTTCGATCAATACGCCATACGTTCAATCAGTGTCAATGCCGCAGGGGATTTGACATTAATGACAGGCAGCGTCGGAAAAGGGTCGGGACAAGTCCTCACGATAAAATTTAAATAATTTATAAGTTTAAAAATAACGAATAAATCAAAAAAATAATACATTTTTGCAGGGTTAATAGGGGCAACTCAATGAATTTTCACGTCACCACTACAAGACTATTTCTATTGAGTTGTCTTTTAAGCACTGCTGGTTTATCACATGCAGGGCTCATGTGTTTTTCGAATAATTTAGGCAATACCGGTGCGACATCAGCATGCGGTGATACGACAGGAGCGCCAGTTACTTCACCAACGAATACACAAGGTGGTAATCCCATTGATTTATTGAGTGGGAATAAATATCAACTCGAAACTGACTTCCCAAGTTTACCTGGTGCAATGGGTTTAGGGTTTCAACGGAGTTATAACAGTCAAAGTCGTGAGCAAGGTATCCTTGGTTACGGCTGGCGGAGTACCTATGAAGTCCGCTTGCTCGACAGTGGGGATAAAGTTCAGATATTACAGGCAGATGGGAAGCGGATAATTTTTGAGGTGAAAGCCTTTCCGTTTAAAGGGGGCACTCAATCTGCTTCTGCGATTCCAGCAGTCGCCAGCTCAACGTTGTATGTCAACCGATGTGTCAGTAGCCGACCTGAAGATGGCTGGGTAGAGCGAATCCCCAAAGGAGGTTGGATTTGGCATTTGCCGAGTGGTGATACGTATCGCTTTGATGTTGATACTTCACCGACGGGCACTTCTGCAATGGGTCGGTTAGCATCCATTTCGAATGCCAATCTTCATGCATGGACAACGCTGAGTTATAGCAAGAGTGATGGCAAATTAGTGTCTATCGCCGATCGTGCAGGCCGTAAAATCATTTTCAAACATCAACTCACAAAATATAACTTACCTCAAATTAGTGTCATCACACCGATTGGGCAATTCGAGTACTTTCAAGATAAACGAGGGAATCTAGCGCAGATTGTTTATCCTGATGGTCGTCGTGTGGGTTACGCGTATGATCCGCGCTATCAAGGTGGTGATCTTCATAACATTACTGACAAATTTCAATATGTCATGCAGTCAGGTACAAAAAATAATCAAAAAACATGGCAAAAGAACCTACTTGGGCATTGGCAGTATGACACCAGCGATCGAGCGATTCTCAGTGAGCATGCGAATGGGGTTGAGCGGTTAGCGGTTGCTTATGACACCAAATCGGTGGTGCGTCCGCTGGTGACAACCGACAAAAATCAGCGTTTTAACAATACGATTACTAATAGCTTGGGGCAAAAAACGGTCTATACCTATCATCTGGATGGAACGCGTTATTTGATCGATCAAATTGTCGGGGCCGGGTGTGCAACCTGTGGCGAAAGTAACATCGCGTATTCCTATACTGCAGGCGGTCAGATCAAAAGTCAGCGTTGGCTTGCTCAGGATGGGAGTGTGTTACGGACGCTCACCAACGAGTACGATGACTTTGGACGTGTCAAAAGTACCTCTGTTAAGGCGATTGGTGTGGATGATGATGTACATATAGTGTTTTACACCTATGTCAGCAATGACATGCATCAAACCAATACGAAGTCACAAAGCTGGTTGGTAAAAACAGTTTCTGAAGCCAGTATTATTGCGGGTAAGCAAAAAGTCACGAGCTATGACTACAATGCTGCAGGCAATAAAATTGCGGAAACTCAAACGGGGTATAGTCCAGAAGGTGAGTTGCTCAGTCGTACCACGCGATTTGGCTACAATGCCACTGGTCAAATGATTTGGCAAAACGGCGCATTACCTGATGTCAAAGGGCATCCAGAGCAATCTGATATTGTCTTCTTTCGCTATGATGATTCAGGTTTGTTGAGAGGGATGGATGTCGCTTATCTGGGTAAATCTTTGCGCATTTTGAGGGATTCTTTTGGTCGAGTGAGTGAATTTATTCGTACCCAAGATGATCAAACAGAACGTTTTGTTTACGACTACACGCGTTTAGGTCAACAGCAACGCATTCGTTATTACCCGAATGAAGAAACAAAAGACTCTGAAGCACTTGGTGTTCAGTATGTGTATAACGATCAAGGGTTAAGGACACATACTTATGATTTAAAAGGTAAGTTTGTTAAAGAAAATAAATTCGATGCTGCAAATCGTTTAGAGTTCTCGCTGAGTCGTGAAGCCGGTCTAGTGAAATATACGCGCGATACTGAGAGTCAGATCACCCAGATCGGAAG
>CAYJUB010000336.1:0-3474 GCA_964373145.1 uncultured Moraxellaceae bacterium | reverse complement strand
GCCAAAATAGTTCCCTCCTTAGAAAAAGGAGGGCTAGGGAGGATTTGCTTTTGATTTTGCTTTAAAAGCACCCCCTTCCCAACCTCCCCCCTTAGGGGAAGGAGACAAGCCTTCATTGAATACACACTCTTTTTCAATTTCAACAGCACGCAGCCATACGCTTAGATTAACGGCAGGACATGCGGAATAATTTCTTTGAAGGTTACGCCTTGCACGCCGTCGCCAATTGCGTGCATTTTCCATGCGCCATTGTGACGATAGAGTTTGGCAATGATCAGTGCCGTGTGTCCACCTTTGCTCGATAGACTGTATTTTGCCACTTCTTGATTCGTGGATTGATCTACCAAACGACAGTAAGCATTTTCGACTTTATCAAACGTTTGACCGCGGAAACTACTCACGGTAAAGACGAGTGACTTCACTGGTTCAGGAATTTTATTCAAGTTGACGCGAATGGTTTCATCATCGCCATCGCCTGCACCCGTGCGGTTATCGCCAGAATGTTGAATGCTGCCATCTTTGCTTTGCAACTGACCAAAATACACCACATCGACCACTTGTTTGTTTTCATCAAACATAATGCATGATGCATCCAGATCGATCTCGGCTGCACTTCCACCAAAACCGAACAATCCTTTGCTTTTAGCAACATCCCAGCCCACGCCCAAAAACACCTGCGTTAAGCTGCTACCATCTGCTTTTTGCAAACTGATTTTTTGACCCTTTTCTAAGTTAATAGCCACAATAAAACACCTCTGTTAGTTGATTAATTAACGACCCACACCGACTTTGGATAACATCCATTGTATAAAATTACCGCGATTTCGCGAGCAAATCACGATCTTACCTTGCCCAGTAAACCGCAACACCATCCCTTCACCACTGGTGACACTTCCGACCAAACTGCCTAACAAACCGCTATTGCGCGTGGTACTCACAGACATGTTGTAGGTTAATTTGGAGTCCCAACACACCACATGACCATTATCCACAATCACTGCTTTGCCTGGCTCGACATCGAGTTCAAATAATGTCCCATAACCAGAGACCACCACTTGTCCATGTCCACTGGTATGCATCACCAAAAGACCACCCGTTTGACCAAAAATAGCGCCGCCCAAACCTTGCATTTTCACTTTAATATCGACCGTATCTGTCGCTGCGACAAATGCACCATCCGCCAAGGTATATTGCACGTTGCCGACGTCCAAGATTTGCATGTCACCATCTAAAGTAGAGGAGAGCAAACAATCGCCATCGCCATGCACGGCTTCAATATGCTGTTGAAACAGGGATTCATCGTTGGCAAAACGGCGTAAAAAGGACTGCACTACGCCACCTTGGAGTTTGCCTTTGAGTTCCAAGGCATCTTCCATCATGACCATGCCATTGCTTTCGCAATAGATTTTATCTCCAAGCTTCATCGCAACATGCAAAAATGGATCAGGCGTACCGAGTAGACTAAAAACTGCCATATGAATTTTCCTTTTAACAATAACAACCAATGACGCTCAAAAGTTACCTTCAGTTTGTTTTGAACACGGGTGAACCTTCTGCGTTAATGCTTACCGAATAATATTGTTTTGTGCTGCTGCTTTTAGCCAATCTGGAAACTCTTCCAGTAAATTTTCATATAATTGTTCATCACTGATGCTGGTGATGGTATCCAATGAAAAGAAGTTGCAGTTATCGACGACGCGTCCCGTCATATCATCCAACTTTTCCAGCACGCCATAATCACGCCCGCCAATTCCGACAAACTGCCAGAAGATTGGCAATTTGGCAGCATCACTCAATAGTTTCCCCATATCGCGAGCATTGCCTACACCACCATCTGAAATAAACAGCACATAGACGGGGATGTTGTCTTTGAATTTTTTATAATAGTTAATCACTGCTTGAATGGCGGGGATCTCTTCGTTGTAACGTGCGCCTACGCTCCAGTGCTGCCAGCCTCGTTGTGTGGTGTTGATAAAATCATTCACATTACTCAAGGCCACATCATCCAACTGTGTGGTTTTTTCTGCAAAGGCCCAACATTCAAAGCTACCATCATTATCAAAATTGATCGCGAGCGGCATTAAGCGATCGACTACTTTTTGCACATCACCGCGCTTGTATTGCGCATTCATTGAGCCAGAGGCATCCAGTACCAATGCGACGCGTGCTTGCACAGCCAATAAGTTTTTCTTTTCTAATAAAACCAGTGATTTTTTAGTTAAATCAATAATCGATTGATTACCCGTTGCCGTCGCTTTATCCAGTGATATTTTTTTCTTTAAATCAATGGCCGATACAGCTGGTGTGGTCATAACGGGTACGGGTGTCGCCACATCATTCGCTTCGGCCACTTCACCACCAAAGTGACGAATCAAGGCATCCAAGCCCTGATTAAAGCCTTGCGCTACCGCTGCTAAACGCCAAATCCCCTCTTTTTGATACAGTTCTACCAACATCACCGCACGTTCTTGACTAAACAAACTCGCATCGATTTTAAACTCTGCCACGGCCTCGCGTTGGCTATTCAAAACCTGCAATACACCGCTTTTGAGTTGTGACATCACTCCTTGCCCATCAATGGCAATGGTCAGTACAATATTTTTAATTTTTCGATCTAGCTTGGCAAGATTGACGCTAAAGGTGCTTTGCTGGGAATGGGTTGACGCCCATATCACCCCACCACAGGGGGTTTGAGGTTGGTTATAAAACGTCATGTAAGCATCATCGCTCAAGCGATAATCAGCATCCAAGCCAAAGCTCGCCACATCACAACTTAATGTTGCCGCATCTAATTGTAGATTTAGAAAAAAGGGCGCAGTGCTCTCTAAAAAATCGGAAAGTTTAAGTTTTTGTCCACGAATTAAATGATTCATTGTTATTTAAAGCTGCTCTATATAAACGGATGAAGGTGATTTCTGGGCAATAGATATAGCATGAAATTCTTAAAATAATGGCTACCTATAATAAAAAGCCCTAAAGCGAATTTCAGATTAAATCGGTTCAGTATTGTGCCAATAAGTTTTTGAAAAAATGATGATTTTATGTAAATCCTGTGCATTGAAGGCGGCTCCGCAAGCTAAAAAAATGCAGAAGATCACTTCTGCATTTTTTACAACAGCCACCGTACCGCGCTATTGTGTAGACAATTAGATCGCTACGCCAAAAGATGCTGCTAATGGTCCTAAGCCACCTGCAAAACCTTGACCGATCGCGCGGAATTTCCACTCGCTACCGTTTTTATACAACTCACCAAATACCATTGCTGTTTCAGTGCTGCTGTCTTCAGACAAGTCGTAACGTGCAATTTCACTGCCGCCTGCATCGTTAATAACACGAATAAACGCATCGCTCACTTGACCAAAGTTTTGGTTACGTGTTGCGCCATCATAAATGGTTACGCAGAACACGACTTTAGCGACGTCCGCTGGGATTTTAGACAAGTCAACTGATAAGGTTTCATCATCGCCATCACCT
>CAYJUB010000335.1:0-3477 GCA_964373145.1 uncultured Moraxellaceae bacterium | reverse complement strand
TAGCGCTTGATTTAAAGCAGGACCCGCACCTGGGAAATAAATCCAAGTGACTTTAATGCCATCTTTTCTAAACTCATCTTCAAGAACACCGCGGACTGCCGCTGATGCCACAAATGTAGAGCCAATCTTGGGTTTACCACCGACTCCTGCCCCCGGAACGCCCAAACGGATTTCAGTAGGTTTTCCCACATCCGCAAAAGCTGGAAGTGCAGAACTCAGTACCACACTGGCAGTCGCTGCCAAAAAAATACGACGTGTAAACTGTTTCATATTCAAAAATCTCAACAATAAAAATGATTTAAAAAATGCTTAAAAAGTGTACTGAAATTGAGCTTGTAGCTCGTTAAAGTCTTTTTGTGTCGGGGTTTTATTTGCATAATCCCAATGATTTAGACCCAGTTGGAACTTGGTTGTTTGCGCAAAGAAGAAATTCAGACCGACCGTTTGAATATTGACCTTGCCCTTACCATGACCTGCAATTCCGACCACGTCATTGCCTGTATTTGGGTTATAGGTGTCATAGCGATAGAAGGTCTGAATCGACTTTGGCCAGAAGTCATCATATTTGGCAGCAGATTTGATACTGTCGTAGAACTGGTCACCCACGGTATAAAACAAGGTAAAAGTTTGCCCTTCACCTTTTACTGTTTCGACTTTATTTGCAGCAGTGGCAAAATCTGAGTTCCCTTGAACATACTCGTAGGTAACCCCAAACGGCGCATGGTTGTAATACACATCAAAGCCTAAGCGGTCATTGCGACCCTTACTGTTTAATACGGTTGTACCACCCACAACGTTTTTACTGCCATTGATATAAGACGCCCCAACTTTCAGCTCACGAAAAGAGCTGTTGTAGTCCACAGGCAAAGTGAATGCAGCACGCGCAATAAAGTTTTTGCCGTTATTGTCATCAAGCTTATTAGTGCCATTACCATTCACCACACCTAAGGCGTATTGGAACAATGGCGCACGATAGTTCGCACCGTAATCCACATAAGGCTTATAGTCGCCACGCAGAATCAAACCATTTTGACGACCAAACAAACCCAACTGACCTAAGCCATATGCCACGTTAATGGTTGGACGCAGATCTTCTGGTGACTGCGGGTCGAGACCGAATGGCACCAACTGTTGACCTAACGTCAAGTTGGCAACGGGTACTTCAAACCCACCATTGGTTGAATTGATGTGATAACGAATGAACGCATCGGCAAGGTTTAAATCACTGGTCGTTCCAGCTGTCGTTGGACGCTGTGCATAGCTAAACGACAATTGGTATTCAAGGTTCTTACCCGCTTTGTAGTCTTTAAACAAATTACCGCGTACACCGATCAAAGCCGTCGGAATGTTAAAGCTCGAATAACGTGGTGAATTTGGCGCAGGATTACCGGTCACCGTTGGACGACTTTGCCCTTGGGCCACGACTTGCACTGTTCCATACAAGGTCGTGTCACGTGCAGACTTCACGGTTTGACGTTCGTATTGACGCGCATCGTCGTATTTGTAGTTTTCCAAATCAGCACGGAAACCAGCGAGATCACTCTGCGTTGCAGGTTGAATCGACGTGTTTTCTGACGTACTTTCACCACTGCCCGTTGTCGCTGCAAAATCACTCGCAGTCGCTGCTGGTGTATCCGTCGGTTTCTGCTGTTGCAGCGCATCAACTTGTTGCTTTAAGACTTTAAGCTGCGCTTGCAGGTCAGCCAATGTATTACCATCAGCCGCCGAAGCACCACCACTCGCAATCAGCACTGCAACAGACGTTGCAAGAATGCTTTTCTTCATCACAAACCCCTAATAAAAATGTAAAAAATAAAAATAAAAAAGCTAAAAATTCAAAAAAAGGTACAGCCACCCCCAACAGCAGTGCAGATAGCCGCACTACTGGGGAATGAAGTTGTCTTTCAATTGATTGACGAGCGACGATTTAAAAAATCACCAAGCTCCTTTCAAAGAGCTACTTTCAACGAACTACCGCCTAAGAACTGCGATTAACTCGCAGCTTTAACCGCCAACTTTTTCAGTTTTTCTTCAACAGCTGTGCCTTTGAAGAAATCTGGATTATTAGCCGTGTAGAAACGATATGGATTGTCAAAAACTAACGCTTTAAAGTCAGCCTCAGTAATCGCGCCCTCTTTAACTAGATCCCATGTTTCTGCCAATGGCTCGGTAATATCTGGCACATCCCAATGACCTGAATCAGAGGAATACAAAGCATTCACTTTGGTGCCCAATGGATTTGCTTTGGTATTAAACGCATGAACCAACGTGCGGTCATCTGCCTCATTACCAAAGTAGAAATTCGGCACCCAACGATCATGAATGTCTTGAACACTCTCAATGCCAGCGAGTGCAAAATCATCAATCTCGTTTGGATTTTGCTCTTGGAAACGACGACCAAAACCAACACCAAACGCAAGCTCAACGATTTCATCCTGCGTAAATTCACGATCTTTGGTCAGGTCTTTGCCGTACTGCTGGAACAGCTGGAAAATTAGTTCTTTATCCAAATTCGCAGGGTTATAGTTCTGCAATGCTTCACGACCACGCTTCTGATAACGATCAACCAAATGCGTGAACACATTTGCGCCCCAAGCCGCGCCACCTTCCAACAACGCAATGCGCAATTGCGGGAAGCGATTAGTCACACCACCGAAGAACAACGACTTGGCAAGCGCCTCAGAAGCATCAGCAAAATGCCCAACATGGTTAAACATGTAGTTGCTAATTGAGCTACGCGCATTCCAACCTTGACTACCTGAATGCGTGCTTGGATTCACACCCAGTTCAATGACTTTTGCCCAGAACGGGTCATAATCGTATTCACTATCCAAACCAAAGAAATCAAGCCATTGGGCATGACCACCCAACTCGCGGTGATGCTCTGGTGGGTATTTATCTGCAATGGCTTTGATTGGACGGCGAATCGCACCCGGGATCAAAATAGTTTTCAGACCCAAGGTTTTCACCGCAAACTCAACTTCTTCAACCCCTTCTTCTGGTGTATGTAAAGGAATGGTTGCCACTGGCGTGATGCGATCCGCATACGGACGATAAATGTCAGCATGGTAATGATTGATCGCACGAGTCAAAGTACGGCGTAAGTCTTCACGACCCGTGTTTTGTGGGAACAACGAGATGTTTGGATACAACACCGCATAGTCTGTACCTAGCTCTTCCAAGCGCTCATAAAGCAAACCTGGGAGCGATGCAGTCGCCAAGTCATAGGTATTCTTGGCAGGCAATGCCCAGAACGCCGGACGATGAATACGACGGTCACGGCGCTCTTGTGGCGTCAAGTTGTACCACTGCGCCGCCACTAGATTTAAGCCACTGCTTTTTAAATGCTGACGGAACTCATCAACAATTTTTGTACCGCCATATTGCTCGATGTATTGCTCAAGCAATGGGCCAAATTCATTGGTATGAATATCAGTATCAATCACTGGATAATCCAGTTCCGCCTTCACTGCAGCA
>CAYJUB010000334.1:829-3511 GCA_964373145.1 uncultured Moraxellaceae bacterium | reverse complement strand
TGATGAAGCATTCTTTTGGCAATTGAATAACGCGCGATACAGCTTCATGCTTTATCGCGCGTTTTAATATATGGTTGAGGTGACGCAAAGCCACCCACTTTAATAACTCAAATGGATAGGGATATGACGAATTCAGGGAAAGTACATTCTTCGGAAAGCCGCGAGACACAGCTTCACTGCCTACTGTATTGGGAAGGTCGTCAGCCGAATAAAACCTTTTTTGTTCAACCCTTAGCCAGCGGTCAAGTCATCAGTTACACCTGGCGTGAAGTGCTAGATCAAGTCCGTCGGATGGCGGCGCATTTGCAATCTTTAGCCTTGCCGCCCCGCAGTCAAATTGCGATTTTTGGTAAAAACAGCGCGCATTGGATCATTGCCGATCTGGCGATTTGGCTGGCGGGGCATGTGAGCGTGCCGTTGTACTCGACGTTGAATGCTGAAACTGCGCAATATATTTTACAAGATAGCGAAGCCAAGTTGCTGATTTTGGGCAAGATGGATGGCACGACGGATACGTGGAATGATGTAAAAGACCATTTGCCGCCTGATTTACCTATCGTCAGTTTGCCGATGTCACCGCGTCAGGATGTGGTGCAATGGTTGGATTTGATGAAGCTACATGCGCCGCTACAAGATTTGGTGCAGCGTGATGACGATGCGCTGGCAACGATTGTGTATACCTCGGGTAGCACGGGTAAGCCGAAAGGTGTGATGCATAGTTTTAGGACGATGACAGCAGGAATGCAAGGTCTGAAAGATGAAATGGGTGTCACTGAAGATGATCGTATGTTGTCTTATCTACCGCTTGCCCATGTGGCGGAACGTGCGGCGGTTGAAAGCAACTCACTCTATTCTGGGTTTCGAGTGTATTTCGCCGAAGCGTTAGAGACTTTTCAGGCGGATATGAAACGCGCGCGCCCGACGATTTTTTTCTCTGTACCACGGTTGTGGACGAAGTTTTATTTGGCGATCAATCATAAAATTCCGCCAGCGAAGCAACGCATTTTATTTGCGATTCCATTTATCTCGGGCATTGTGAAAAAGAAAATTCTGACTGAACTCGGGATGGATCAGATTCGTTTTGCGTTGACGGGTGCAGCGCCGTTACCGCCTGATATTATTATGTGGTATCGCAAATTAGGGTTGGAGTTGCTTGAAGTCTATGGCATGAGCGAGGATTTTGGGAATTCTCATTTGTGTCGTCCGGGCAAGGTTCGGATTGGTTATGTTGGTAGTCCAACGCCGGGGACGTTGAGTCGTATCGCTGAGAATGGTGAGTTAGAGGTCAAAAGCCCGAGTCTGATGCTGGGCTATTATAAGTTGCCAGAGAAAACTGCCGAGGAGATGACCGCAGATGGTTATTTCAAGACGGGTGATCGTGGTGAGTTTGATGGGGAGGGGCGCTTACGGATTACGGGGCGCGTGAAGGAGTTGTTTAAAACCAGTAAAGGTAAATATATTGCGCCTGCACCGATCGAGAATAAGTTTAATAGCCCACGCATCGAGGTGACTTGTGTCACGGGCCCAAATCTGGCGCAGCCGTTTATTTTGCTGATGCTGTCGTTGGACTCACGTGAGGCGTTGGACAAGGGCGCGCTAAGCCGTGATACGTTGGCGGCTGAGTTCGATCATTTGTTGGCTGTCGTAAATGCGAGTGTAGAAGATCATGAAAGGTTGGCGTTTGCGGTGGTGGTGAAAGATCAGTGGACGATGGAGAATGGTTTCCTGACACCGACCATGAAGATCAAGCGAAATGTGATTGAGGCGCGTTATTTGCCGTTTGCGGAGGAGTGGCAAAAACAGGGTGCGAGGGTGGTTTGGGAGGTTTAGTTTTAGTCGAAGCAACGTAGATGGGTTGACGAAGGAAACCCATCTACGTGAACTTATAATCAGTGACCATTCCCGCCTTCACTTGTTCAAGTCCAATGAGCAAATCTTTAATATCATTAAAATTAAGGTCAGGATTTTCTTCAGCGATCTTGCCGATACGCGCCCAAAATTCCACTTGTTTAGTTGCACTACGATTCAGTGCTGCGCCATGTACACGCGCGGCATTGACCATTTCATTATCAATCTTGATTGCAGTTGCGGACATGATTTAATCCTGACGTGTTGCAGATAGGATTTAATCATAAACCTTATGCAACGTATTGCAAATGAAGGGTGTTGTTTGGCTGATTTGATGATGGGGAAGTGTTAAATTGAGGTTTGTCGCAATGCTCTTTGGTTATTAGGAGTATTTGTATTGGTTAACAAATCTGGATCTTTTGGTAATCTGGGGGTGGAAGTATGAAAATAGAATTTTTATTAAAAGCTAAAATGTCAGAATTCTACTTTAGTGTAATCAAAGACGACTTTGCTAAATTTGATGACCCTGATGGTTGTTTTACAATCAATATGATCCCAGATGATAACGCAATGAAAGAAGTTGACCTGCGCTGTTTAAGTGATATCGAGGTAAGTGAAGAGCTGTATGGATTTGTAGAAAATTTTATAAATGGGAAGTATATCCCGATCGAGAAATCTCAAATATCTATCCCTTACATTGCTCATGGTACAGAGTGGATAGATGCGATTGGCAATATGAAAAAAGGCTTCCCATGTCCTTTGGATTTTTTTCCAGTTGAGTTGCAGAATATTTGTATTGCTAAGAGATTGCAGTTGAATAATATTTTGACGAGG
>CAYJUB010000334.1:0-819 GCA_964373145.1 uncultured Moraxellaceae bacterium | reverse complement strand
GTTTTTAGCATTGCTGCGCTGGCAACAGAATATTAAAAATAGTCATCAGTCCTTAGCTAATCCTCCATCTTTACATTGGAGAGTTGCAAGGAGTGGCGTATATCACCATGTACCATCTCCCAGGCATTCACCAATAAAAGCTAAAATGGCGAGGGGGATTGTCTGGAGTGATCCTAATGTATTGGCCTTAAATAACATGTGGAGTAATAAAGAGATCCAAGAGCCTTTAGGCCATGAGTTGCTTAGGGAGGCTGTAACAGTCTCTGAATCCAGTCCTCGGAGTGCTTTGCTAATTCTTTGCTCTGCCTTAGAGGTTGCCGTCAAACAGCATATTAGCTTTATGGTTCCAGATTCTACGTGGCTAATCATGGAGGCCCCAAGTCCTCCTATTGTTAAAATATTAAACACGTATCTACCTGATTTACATTCCAAAGATGTTGTTGCGTTTGATTGGAAGAAATTGAAAAGTGCTTATAAATCGTATAAGGTTTTTGAAGAAATGATTAAACTCAGAAATAAGTTGGCGCATAAAGGGGAGTTTGGAAATGTGGGTGTTTTACCTCAATATATTGAGGAAGTTCGAAATTTTTTGTATATATTAGATGTGCTTGAGGGTCATGAGTGGGCTAAGAGTAGAGTGGATAATACTATAAAGAGATTGTTGGGTTGGCCTGTAGATGAGATTGATAAGCAGAATGATGGCGTTATATTAATTAGTCCGGGATTTTAGTTTTAAAAACTAGATTGAAGATACGAAGACGCGCGAGCCTGTAAATAAAACTGTGTAAATGTCAAAATCTTATTAACCCTGATAAGGGA
>CAYJUB010000333.1:0-3553 GCA_964373145.1 uncultured Moraxellaceae bacterium | reverse complement strand
TGGAAAATAAAAACAGCAAACCTAAATCCGAACCGATATCAGCTCAACAAAGTGCAGATGATCTCTACACCGAGCTGATGAATCAACCGACTGTCGTCGCAAAATCACCTCAAGAAGAGGTCAATTTTGACGTTGAAGAACCTGCGCCAGCCTATGATTTAAACAAAAACACTTTAATCGATAATACGACTGTCCGTGTCGTCCCTAGCGAGCCTCCTAGGATCATCTCAGGAACGCCGCCAGCAGCATTAGTCGCGACAGGTGCACGCAAACAACAACTCTCTGCTGACGTTGCTCCACCCTTTCCTGTCGAAATTCTCGCGCGTTATCGAACCTCTGTGATGGGTTTCGATTTCAATATGTATCGCGAATGGCATATGGAAGGACGGCAGTACAGCATTGTGGATACCACCTCATTGCTGGGTTTTAAATTTTCAGCGATCAGTGATGGCGTGATTAGTGAGCAAGGTTTACAACCCAACACCTTCAAAATCTTAGTCAACAATGACATCAATCGTTTTGCCAACTTTGACCGTACCAGCATGATCATGAGCTACGGCAAACCAAGCAAAACCAAAAAAATGCCGTTTAACAGCACCATTCAAGACATTTCCAGTATTGGTTTCCAAATGGCATTGGCATACAACGACAAGGCCCAAGATGTTCAGGTGACTGCAGGTACCGGGATTTATACGATAAAAATGCAACTCATTGCTGAAGAAAAAATTCGATTACCTGTCGGTGTCATTAGAACGTTACACATTCATGGTCAAACGATCAGTGGTGATGCTGCTGCGGATGTTTGGCTCGCGCCTGATTATCGAAATATGCCCGTCAAGGTCAAAGTCTCTAGCGAAGGCAGAACACTCGACCAAAGTCTAAGCTCACTTTCTATTGAAGGCACAGTCATTTTTGGGAAAAAATATCCACCGCGTGAACCTAAAGATCACGACCAAACTGCCAGTACGGATTTGCATGGTGCCATTAAACAAGAAGTTGAATTTTAGGGTATGCTCTAATTACGTTTATGTTTAGGTTACCGTCAATCATGACAGACGAAAAATTGATCACAATCACTTTTCGACTCGCCTCTAATAACGACATAAAATGTTGATGACCCTCTAAAAGGCCTCATGAGGCACTCGTCATCATAACGAGTACCTCTAGAGACAATCTGCATGAGTCTTTTTATTGGTCATGTTCTTGTTTTAAAAATTTATTTTTATGCTCATTTCTGCACGTTTCTATTTCTGCACGTTTCTATTTCTGCACATTTCTACTTACCGCACTTTCTACACCAAATATTATTTCGCTGGTGAAACATCTATCCAACAAGCAAACAATGGATAACCATCAATAATCATAGGAGGACCTGCACGATGTGCAGAAAAGCCAGCTTTTCTTAACAATCGTTCTACACCAACAGGAGAAACAGTAATGATGCGTTTAGCGCCTTGAGCGGTAGCACAAGCAATAGCAGCCTGCAATAAACCAACTGCGATTGAAGAGGAAAATTGACCCACTGATGCCGAGTTTTGGCTTTCAAGATCAACTGCAGCAAAACGAGACAACTCCCAGATATCACTCGAATTGGGTAATGGTATGCCTTCTGGAATCAACTGCGGAAAAACTTCGCCTAAAAGATAGGGCTTATCGGTTGGCAACAAGCGTGCGCAACCTTGTATTTGTTCATTGTGATCTTGGGCGATTAGGTAGATCGTATCTGGTCGATCGAACTGATCTAACTCCTCGTTATTCTTGGTTTTTAGCTCCCATCCTAAGAGCTCAATAAAAATTTTATGCCGATAATTTGCAACTCTTTTATATAAATTCCCTGAGAGAGTCGCTGAATTGCCTGTAATTATATCCATACACAGACCCCGAAATAAAATTGAATTCGAGGTTGTATTTCACAATAATTATTGCACCGTCATAACTGATAATCTTAACAGGTTGCTATGAGTAGCTAAGTACCATACCTTTTAAGCTTTCTGCTTTTAATATATTTTCCTTTACAACGACTTCCCAAGCGATCGTATCAACTTTCTGATTCATTAAAGCTTCTGTATTATCGATTCCAATATCACACTGCATGTCATCCAGCAGCATGACATTACTGCGTGGTTGCCCAATTCTCACAACCTTTATAAGACGGTCATCATGACTAATCTTCCAATCCCACCCAACACTAATGACAGGAACAGTCATACTGACCCATTCGGTATATCCAAAAATATTAGTAATGTGTTCGGAAAATTTAGATTCCTCATTGATTGAAATAAGATGTGATAGAGATGCCTTCATCAGGTCAGCGAAATCCATCCGAACAAATCCATCATTAGATAATTTCATAATGAGGTCTTGTGTCTCTTGCTGGTTTGTCAATTTTGTGACATGGTTGTCTTTATTCATAGTCGTCTCGATAATGGGCGATCTTTGGACATAATTTTACAAGTAAATCCTCACTTTAACTATTGTTATATCTGACAGGTTTTGTCATATTATTGGAACATGTACAAAATAGTATCAGACAATAGATGTCCTTCGACTTTGATTTTAATAACAATATAAGGCTATAAAAAAAATCATGAAAATTTGGCAAGAAGATCAGCTGTCATCATTATCTAACTTATCTTCCGAACAAGAAATTTTTAACGAGGTTAAGCGTCTCGCAAGCAATTTAGGTTTTGATTATTGCGCATATGGTTTACGCATACCGCTAGCAATTGCAGTGCCAAAAGTCATCATGCTCAACAACTACTCCGAAGATTGGCAGCGCACATACGCAGAAAAAAATTACTTTATCGTTGATCCAACAGTTAAGCATTGTATGCACTCGTTGCAACCGATCATCTGGACAGATCCATTATTCAACTCTGCCCGAGACTTATGGGAGGATGCAACCTCATATGGTTTAAAGCATGGTTGGGTTCAATCCTGTCGAGATGCCAACGGTGCACAAGGCATGTTAACTCTGGCACGTTCTGGTGAATCAATCTCAGATAGTGAGATGAAAAGCAATTATTTAGAGATGTTCTGGCTAGCACAAACCGCCCATATTGCCATCTCGAAAATGGTGCATGAAAAACACATCCCCGAATCACGCGCTCAGCTTACAAAGCGTGAGGTTGAAGTATTACGCTGGACCGCTGAAGGCAAAACGTCTTTTGAGATTTCTTGTATTTTGAACGCTTCAGAACGAACGATAAACTTCCATATTGCCAATGCAATACAAAAGCTAAATGCAACCAATAAAATCTCAGCAACTGTGAAAGCCGCTCTACTTGGTTTTTTATAACGCGCTTCTTTATCATACTCAACAAATATCGTGCGAATCTAAATCAACTCAATCAGCAGATCTTTATTACCCATGTCTACTTAGTGTATTATGCGCCCTGCGATTGACTCGCAAAAATGCTGTTTGCTAAAAAAACTGGCGCATTCACTTAAGTAGCAAGCTACCGACTTCAACTCTATGTTATTATATTTATAGAGTTTAAAAATATGGGCCTGTAGCTCAGTTGGTTAGAGCAGCGGACTCATAATCCGTTGG
>CAYJUB010000332.1:0-3560 GCA_964373145.1 uncultured Moraxellaceae bacterium | reverse complement strand
CAGCAGCCTCTCCAGCAGGAGATTGGAAGTTTTCCATAGAATTCTGGATTCCTGCTAACTTGATTGGGCAGTTCTGTGGCTTATATCCATCGGCGCAAGCATTTTTATTAGAAGAAATGTCAAAACTGGACTAAGCATCCAAAAGTTAACCGTCGTGCAATGCAAACAAAAAACCGCCTATTCAAATAAGCGGTTTTTTTCATTTAAACAATCAATTCAATCTTAACGGCGAATACTTCGCGCGCGGCGTAATTGATGCAATACAGACACCAATAAATCAATCTCTTCGGTGGTGTTATAAAACGCCAATGAAGGACGCACGGTGGTTTCGACACCAAAACGACGCAGAATCGGTTGAGCACAGTGATGTCCAGTACGAACCGCAATACCTTCTTTGTTGAGTGCTTTCCCAACCTCTTCGTTTTCATAGCCTTCAAGCGTGAATGACATGACACTGGCTTTTTCACGCGCAGTACCAATCAAGCGTAAGCCTGAAACACTACTTAAACCATGTTGACCATATTCAAGCAAATCATGTTCATAGCGGGCAATATTATCTAAACCAAGGTTTTCTACATATTCAATCGCCGCGCCAAGTCCGACCGCATCAGCAATATTCCCCGTACCTGCTTCAAACTTGTTTGGCGCAGGTTGGAAAATAATTTGCTCAAAAGTCACGTCTTGAATCATATTACCGCCGCCCTGCCAAGGTGGCATTTTTTCCAGCAAATCAGCTTTGCCGTAAACAACACCAATCCCAGTCGGGCCAAAGATTTTATGTCCAGAAAAAACAAAGAAATCTGCATCGAGCGCTTGTACATCAACCCGCAAATGCGCAACCGATTGAGCGCCATCGACCAGTACTTTCGCACCAACCTGATGGGCTAACGCAATGACTTCAGCAACAGGCGTCACGGTTCCAAGTGCATTTGAAACTTGTGTAATTGAAACGATCTTGGTTCGATCATTGAGTAACTTGCGATACTCATCGAGACGAATTTGCCCAGTATCATCCACAGGAATCACACGCAGTTTTGCGCCAACTTGTTTAGCCAACTGAAACCAAGGCACGATGTTAGCGTGATGTTCAAGATTGGAGACGATAATTTCATCACCCGCGCCAATATTTTGCACACCCCACGTTTTCGCAACCAAGTTAATCGCTTCAGTCGTGCCACGGACAAAGATGACTTCGCTTTCAGACTTCGCACCCAAGAAACGGGCAATGGTCTTGCGCGCATGTTCATAGGCATCGGTCGCACGCGCCGCCAACTCATGCGCAGCACGGTGAATATTTGAGTTTTCGTGTTCGTAAAAATACGACACGCGCTCAATCACCGACTTCGGCTTATGCGTTGTTGCGGCATTATCAAACCAGACCAACGGACGACCATTGACGCGCTCCTGCAAAATCGGGAAATCCCGACGCACAGATTGCACATCAAACGGCTTGTGTGCTGCACTTACAGGCACAATATTCGTTGGCTTGTCTTGCCATGCTGAACCGCTGCTTGGCACATCAAGGAAATAAAAACCAGATGCACTCGGCTGTGGTGCAGCACTTGGCGCGGCACGATTTGACGTGCTCCCCGCCAATAATGCCTTCAACGAATCAGCACCTGGAAGACCAAATGACTGCGCAAACAATGCTTCGTCAGGACTCTTTAAACTAAAAGCATCGGTCGGAGCAGCTTTTGATGTCGGTGCAGGCGCGCCCCCTTCATTTAAGAAGTAAAACGGCGAAGCATCAACGTCATTATTACCACGACCAAACGCTGAACTTGGCGTTGCGCCAGCCACATTTGACGGCACACTTGGCACGCTTGGCGTCAATGAAGTCACATCCGAAGTCCCTACAGGTGCAGGCACTTTTGCTGGAGCCGAAGGCAAACTTGCGCCGCCGACGACAGGCAAAGATTCAGTTTTTTGCTCTGGCGCATCAAAATTCGTCGGAACACTGTGCGGGATTGCTGGATTTAACCTTTGCGAGGTCGCCACAGCAGGCGCACGTCCACCCAGCGCAAGCGCAGGATCAACAGGTTGCGGCGCATGACTTGCACCAGAACCTTGCAAAAAATAAAACGGTGAATCATTCCCAGCAACACTTGGTAACGGTGAACCCGCCAAAACAGGAACACTCGGTGTCAATGTCGCGATTTCTGGCGTGACTGGTGCATACGGTACTTGTGGCAAGTTCGCACCACCAATCACTGGCAACGATGCCGTTTTCTTCTCAGGTGAATCGGGAAGATTAGGAATATTGTGTGGCAACTCTGGATTCAGTCCACGACCTGTCGCAAGCGCAGGAGCACGCCCACCTAACGCCAAATAAGGATCGGCAGGTTGAGGCGGACTTGCAGGCACTTCAAAGTTAGGTTTATCACCCGGCAACGCCTGAAAAAGTGCGCTAGCAATCCGACTTAACGTTGCTTCATCAGGCAAGCCCGCCGCGCGCGGATCAGGGGTTAAACCTGACACGCCGCTGGGTGCTGAACTTTGCAAATTACTTGTATTTGTCGGAATAGTCATGATATTTGCCAATCTCCACGTCTTCGAGAACAGCCAACGCATCTTCAGTCAGCACAGCCAGCGAGCAATACAACGAAATCAAATATGACGCGATTGCACTTCGGTTAATTCCCATAAAACGTACAGATAAGCCCGGTGCTTGTTCGCCAGCTAAACCTGGTTGGAACAGACCGACCACACCTTGACGCTTCTCGCCAACACGGATCAGCAGAATCTTGGTTTTGCCATCTTCCACAGGGATTTTGTCCGATGGAATCAAAGGCAGACCGCGCCAAGTAATGAACTGCGAACCGAACAAGCTGACTGTTGTAGGTGGAACGCCACGACGAGTACATTCACGACCAAACGCGGTAATTGCCGCTGGATGCGCCAAGAAGAAACCAGGCTCTTTCCACACTTTACCAATCAAATCATCAAGATCATCTGGTGTCGGTGCGCCAGTTAAGGTCGAAATACGCTGTGAATCCGCAACGCTTGCCAATAGACCGTATTCTGGATTATTGATCAGTTCACTTTCTTGACGTTCTTTGATCGTTTCAATCGTTAAACGCAATTGTTCACGAATTTGATCATGCGGACTGCTGTACAAATCAGAAACGCGCGTGTGAACATCCAGAACGGTAGATACGCCATTCAAGAAATATTCGCGTGGTGACGTGTCGTAATCGACAAATGTTTGTGGCAATTGCGACTCATCGCGCTGTGTACAAGCAATTTTAATATCGTCCGCATTACTCACGCGGTTGACGCGATAAATACCCGCTTCAACTGGCAGCCATTGCAATAAATGCACTAACCAACGCGGCGTGATCGTCGATAGTTGCGGGGCGGTTTTTGTGGCATTGGCAAGCTGACGGGCGGCGGAATCGCCAAGTGCCTGTGCCAGTGGTAAATCGTGTTCTTTCGCCATAACTGACTCCTATTAGATTAAAAAACGCTAAACGAACTACTCTTCTAAAACGACTCTTTTAAAAACAAATTTGCGTAAAATGACTCAACTAGACTAAAGCTTTTTTCTTCAGCACAAAATA
>CAYJUB010000331.1:0-3580 GCA_964373145.1 uncultured Moraxellaceae bacterium | reverse complement strand
TGACCAATGCTCGTATCGTTTAGGATTGCGCCAACCGCCGCATCTGCAACATCCCCAGCATACACAAACGGCAAAGAGATGCTCGGTAATGGTAAGAACGGCAATTTTAGCAAGCGATACATCGGTTTCAGCGTATTGTAATCACGCGCACCATATACCAAGCTCGGACGTAACGCCGTCATATCCAATTGCAGAATATTCGCCAACTCCCAGCCCAACACTTCACTAATCTGTTTCGTTGCGCGATACGGGCCGCCTTGACGCTTAATGCCATTCAATTCTTTTTGCTGCTCATTCATCGGATGCAAAAACGACCAGCGATAAATCCCAAACGTACTGATCTGGATAATGCGCTTCACGCCTGCATCATGTGCGGCTTGATAGACATTGTGTGTCCCATCGAGGTTGGCTTTTTCATGGTCTTCCCATGCCGACATACTCTTAGTCGCGACATACATCGCTGCATTGGCAATGACAGCATCGCAGCCTTGAAACGCGGCAGTCAGCGCCGCAGTGTCAGCCAAATCCGCCTTACGAAACTCAACGCCCTCAGCAGCGAGGAATGCTGCTTTCTCAGGGTTGCGCACAACGCCAACGACATGCGCGCCAGCACGCAGCAAGCTACGGCAGAGATAAACACCGATCATGCCGCTTGCACCTGTGACGGCGACGGTTTTGCCTTTTAGATGACTCATTTTGTGTTCCTTTAATCCAATAAAAAACTTTGAAAATTATTTGATTTTTGAGATGTTGCTTTGACGTTCAATCTTACTCATTTTTGATGGGTTTAGCTGTACAAAGTCGATGGGTATTTTCAATAGAAAGCTGTTTTTGCGATGGGAATATTTGATTGCCCAGAAGCACTTCCAGACAATCAGGTTTTTATTATCCGTAAATGCTTTGACTCATTCCAATGACTTAATAGGCATCTCATGCATGGTCTTGAGATATTGCCCAATCAAGCGTCCAGCCCACGATTTAGCGCGCCAGCCTTCATAATGCGCACAATGACTGCCTTGCGCGGTGGTGACAAGGATGAAGTTGGGCATCTTGCGAATGGTGTCCAAGTAGGGTGCGACATTTTGAATGTTGCAGACAGGATCATCTTCGGCGTTGAGGATCATCATCGGAATGCTGATATGCTTAAAAACACGCATTGGATTGATGTCTCGTGCATATTCCTCAAAACTGCTGTACCCCGCAAATTCGAAGGCGTGACGATTAAACTCAGTTAAGTTTTTCGCGTTGCGTAGGCGATTGAACGTGGGGAGATGTGCGATGCTTTTGGCATGTGGTTCGACGAATTTTCGCAGCAGTTTCTTGGCCATAAAACGGCTGTAGAATGGTTGAATGTGATCAAAACCATGATCGGTATTGTAGCCAGGACTATAAGCGAACGCCGCACGTAACAGGGTTTCCGCGCCCATCGTGCCCAAATAGCGCACCAGTAACCCAGAGCCTGCGGATGAGCCGACACCATAGAGTGCCGAGTCGGGTAGGCGGCTATGGATAATGCCAAGCTGCTCATGCAAGTCAGTCACTGAACCAAAAATATTAAACTGTGGTTGAGTCAACGGCAGGTCTGCGTGACCACGGCGTACGCACAGAACCACGCGCCAGCCCGTCGTGTTGTGCAGATCAACCACCAGTTCTTGCATGCTTTGCGGACTACCTGTGAGCGTGTGCAAAAGAACGATCGTCGGTGTGGTGGGAGGAAGTCCATAGCCGATCCATGCTAACGCCGTCTGACCGCCGTCACTCATGGTGAGTTGTTCGGTGCGGTCGTAGGCTTGCGCAGCATTATTTTTGCGTGCGCTTAAAAACATCAGTTGGAGATGATTGTTGAATAGCCAAGGGGTTGGGCGGAAGACCTGATGTAATTGATCTAAACTGCGAATAATTTGGCGGTTATATGTGTTGTCTTGGCAATAAATGCGTGGTTTTTGTAGTTGGATGCGTTGCTGAGAGTTTGAATCTTGGAGACTGGTTTGGACTTCAAACATATCGATTTGCTCTTGGGTTTTTAAGCTTGAGTAGATCGTTCTTTCAGGTGTTTTATCAATGTCTTTTTACGTAGACCTAAGCGAGCTTCAGGCCTTTAATTTTAAGATGATTGATCAAATTATGCAACCAGTTGCATAATTTGATCACAAATCAAGACATGATTGCGTTGGAAGTATTTTGTGATTCTTTATTGCGGTTGGTCGATTGTTTAAAGATTGATTTTTATGAAATTAGTCAGCGGTCGCCAGACGTAATAATGCAGTTCGAGCCGCATCGACAAGTTGATCGTGGTTCCATTGTCCGAGACTTTTCCGCGAAAGTTGTATGGTCAGTCCATCAATTTGCGCAATCATGAGCATGGCACGTAACTCATAGTCGCGTTCACTCAGATGCGGTACCAACCCTTTGATGAGGCGGACGAACTCTTTTTGTTCACGAATGCGGACTTTGTCGAGGATTTTGGCTGCGGCTGGATTGCGATTGGCAAGCGACCATATTTCCATAAAAACCCCAGCGACATCAGGGCGACGCACTTCAGCGAGAAACAAATCCATCGCGGCTATGAGCCGTTCAATTTGTGTTTTTCCTGTCATAGAAGCATTCAGCTGTTCTATGGCAACACGATAATCATCGATCATAAACAGCAGAACTGATTCTACCAAGGTGTCTTTATCTTGGTAATAGTGCTGTACGGTGCTCAAACTGACATTCACACGAGTTGCCACACCTCGCATAGAAAGACCAGCATAGCCTTCTGTTGCAAAGATTTCACGTGCCGCGTTCATGATCTCTTGAGCGCGTTCAACGCCTTTGTCCGTCGTGCCAGAGCCTTTTTTCTTTAATGATTCAATGACTGTATCGAGCATTTTTCTCTTGGCTCCAACGACCAATGAAGTCGTATTGTATGAGCATTGACTAATATGTCAACTGACCTATATAATTTTGATCGATGTTAGGTCGGATGACCTATAATTAAAAAACAATATATTCTATCCAGTCGATTATGTCCTGCAAGGGCAACCATTCACATGAAGGAAGTACAGTATGAGTCGTAAAGTATTTGTTGCAGGCGTAGGAATGATTCCATTCACAAAACCTGGCGCGGGTCCTGCGTATGACGTCATGGGTACGGAAGCGGGTCGTTTGGCATTGCAGGATGCGGGGATTGCTTATGCATCTGTCCAACAGGCCTATGTAGGCTATGTGTATGGTGACTCGACAAGTGGTCAGAAAGCCTTGTATCCACTCGGTATGACAGGCATTCCTGTGATTAATGTCAATAACAACTGCTCAACTGGTTCGACAGCGCTTTTTCTGGCACGTCAAGCGATTGCCAGTGGTGCGGCTGATTGTGTGATCGCGTTGGGTTTTGAACAAATGAATCCTGGCGCGTTGGGTTCGGTTTTCAATGATCGTCCTAATCCGTTTAATGATTTTAATGCATTAACGGATGATCTCGTTGGAATGCATGAAGTACCGATGGCGTTACGCATGTTTGGCGGTGCAGGTTTATCGCACATGGAGAAATATGGCAGCAATCTTGAGACGTTTGCCTAGATTCGTGCGAAAGCGAGAC
>CAYJUB010000330.1:0-3587 GCA_964373145.1 uncultured Moraxellaceae bacterium | reverse complement strand
GTGACAGCATCTGGAGTCGCTTGCATCTGTGTTGAATTTCCTAATTCAGAACTTTTAGCACCACCATTTTTAAGTACCAACGTATTTCCTTCAATACGTGTTGAATAACCTGACGCTTGATTCAGATTGACAACTAAACGTGTACGCTCAGCATTATCAACAACCGCCAAACTACGCGCATTACCAGAACCCAAATCCTGATAACGACTTGCCAAACTACTTTTAGCATTAGGCAAATCAACAACCAAGCGAGATGGCTTATCCAATTGATATGCCTGTGGGTTTGGTGGCGTACCGTTAAAAGACAGACGTAGCTCCGTTTCATTATTAGATAATGGAACAGTATTAATTCCTGTCAGCGTAACTTGATCAGCTGCGTATGCTGGCATAATTACAGCGCAAGCACTGACCAGTGCAAGAGTACGGAACCCCTTACCAAACTTCATAACTTCCATGTGATTTACCCCTAGACCCAGCCAATTCGATAGCATCCGATTCATCATATTGCTATTGTTCATCTTGTTATCCTCAAAATTTGTTATGAGCCTGAATCAGCCATAATCAGGCTGCGCGGACGCTCAACAAAACCATCCTTGCCATCCGGAACAACTTCAACCAAATTAATTTGAGTTGGCGTAATACCGACGATTCGACCATAGTTCTTACCAATATAATTACCCACTTGGACGCGCATCACACCGCCACGAGGATCTTCTATCAAACCAAATAGAGGTCCTTTAGCATTATGTATTGTTCCACGCATGAACAATGTTTCGAGTGCGAATTGCTCCAAGAATTGCGGAGGTCTCGCCAAATCGGGCATCACATGTCGACCCGCCATGACCCTCAACTCTTCTGCCAAACTAGATGCTATAAATGGATTACGCAACCCTTGTGCAGCATAGGTAAAAGTAGGAACCGGCAAGAATACAGGTGCTGGCGTAATTGGAATCGTTGGCTCACTATGAATTTGCTTCATTTCAGCATTCACACTATCAACGCGAGAACTACACCCACTCACAAAAACAACACTGAGTACGACACCGATCATTGCGCTAGGGTAACTCAAGCGTGCAGTTTGTTTCATCTCAGACATCATCTTCAGACTCATGATGCACTCCCTGGCTGCTTGACAGCACCTTGCGGATTATTCGGTGTAGTTTTTGTTGAAACCGTATCGTTGTATCGATATGTTTTTGAATTAATCGTCAAACCCAAAACAGGAACTTCAGATTTCGACTTGCCTGGCAGTGGTGTAATTTCAAAGTTATCAATCGTCACAATTCGAGGCAACGCAGCAAGCGCACTGACAAAAGCACCAAAGGAATGGAAATCTCCACGCCCTTTAATTTCGATTGGCAGCTCAATAAAAAAGTCTTTCTTCACTTCATTTTGAACTTTAATATTATCAAACTGTAAGCCACTACCAACGCCAGTATAGTTAATATCCTCAACCAAACCGGGGATCTCAGTTTCTTTAGGCAACTGCAACAACAACTGCCCAAAAGTAGATTCCATTTGCTCAACTTGCGCTTGGTACTGCTGCAAATTTCTCAACTTAGAATCTTTCTCACGGTAATCAGTCAACAAACTCAACTTCTGACCTTCTGCTGAAGCAATCTCTTCACGTACTGGTCTAATAAGAAGTAAGAAAGCGATCACCAGCACAAAGGCAAATACGACCACATACACCGTCAACTTTACAGGAAGTGGCCAGCTCCCCATATTTTGTGGATCCAGCGACTTAAAACTATTGCTAAAATCCTCAACTGAAAATTTCATTTTGCTTTTTGAAGCAGCGCTATCCTTAATCATGATGCAGCTCCCATTTTATTTTGCACAGCTGCAGGCTGCGCCCCTTTATCGGAAGCACCTTCAACTTCTGGGAGTTCTAAATCCACAGAAAGTACAAACTGACCATAACCATCTTCAGGACGGAGTACGACACTACCAGACACAGGGGTAACGTTCGTACCCTGAAATGAGTTCATAAATGCATTTCGAAACCAAGGAGAATTCTCCAAGTTTCGCAGCAACTCTGATACATCATTCGGACTTTGCGCACGACCTTCTAGGGTAAATTTATCACCACTACGAGCAAATTTAGTCAAATAAACATTTGCTGGCGTCAAACGGGGCATTTCATCAAAGATGCGAACCACAACAGGTCTCTGACCTTGCAAATCTTGAATCACTTTCATACGCGCCACAATTTCATCACGTCTCGCTTGCAGTCCTGACAAGCTCTTTAACTGTGAATCCAACTGTGTATTTGCCGCAGTAATTTGCGCATTAGCCTGCTGTTGATCGCTCAAAATGTGATTAAAGAACATCCAAATAAGACCCGCCAAAACTGCCGCAAGCAAGAAAATAGCAGCATTAATGGTTATGAATTCTTTTTTTCGTTCTTCTCGTAGCGCCTCGCGCCAAGGAAGTAGATTTATTTGTGCCATGTTAATCAAAACTCCTGAGTGCAAGTCCACAGGCTATAATGAGCGCTGGCGCATCATTTTCGATCGCATTCGTGTCAATCTGCGGTGCAAAACCCATATGTGTAAACGGATTAGCCACACTGACACGATTCCCCAACTTATCTTGAATCAAGCGCGCAAGACCTGGAATACTCGCACTTCCGCCAGCCAGCAAAATATGATCAACATCATTATATTGGCTAGACGAGAAAAAGAATTGCAAAGAACGAGTCACTTGCTGAGCAATGGATTCCATAAACGGAATCAATACTTCTGGCTCATAGTCATCTGGCAAGTTACCTTCTTTCTTGGAGCGACCGGCTTCTTCAAATGACAAACCGTATCGACGCTGAATATCTTCAGTGAGCTGCTTCCCACCAAAAAGCTGTTCGCGAGTATAAATAATTTGATCTTGACGTAATACATTCAGGGTTGTCATGGTATGACCAATATCAACAATCGCTACAATGTCTGGATCATCGGGTAAAGAATCAACCATCAAACCAAACGCACGCTCAATTGCATACGATTCAATATCAACGATTTTCGCCGTTAAATTACCGATTTCCAACACATCCACACGTTGATCGATATTCTCTGAACGCGATGCTGCAAGAAGTACACTGACCCGCCCAGGAACAACAGTAGAAGGACCCAGCACTTCAAAGTCTAGATTCACTTCAGACAAAGGATAAGGAATATATTGATCAGCATCTAAGCGGATTTGCATTTCGCGCTCGTCATCACTCATCTCAGGATCCATATCGATGAGCTTAGTAATTACTGCAGAGCCTGCCACTGCAACAGCAGCATTTGACGAGTGAGGTTTCGCACGTGAAACGACACGCGCAATGACCTCACCCACCGCCTCAACGTCAGTAATATTTTTTTCAACGACCGCATTCGTCGGCAAAGCCTCAGAAGCATAGCTTTCAACATAATATCGACCATCTCGGATACTCAGTTCCAAGAGTTTGACTGATGTTGTGCTGATATCCAGTCCCACTAGACTGGCATTTTGTTTACGTCTAAAGGAAAGCACGTTTAATTCCCTTTTATTGTTCTGTCCAAATTTGAAATGCTGTAACCAGCAATTCACCTAACAACCTAAAACTT
>CAYJUB010000329.1:0-3615 GCA_964373145.1 uncultured Moraxellaceae bacterium | reverse complement strand
ATGCCTGTATGACTCGTCCCATAATAATTACCAAATACTTCTGCATGCTCGACAAAATAGCCATCGCAAATCATTTCGATAAAACGCTCTTTGGGTGTGAAATGATAATGCACACCATCAATCTCACCCGGTCGGGTTGAGCGAGTTGTATGTGAAATCGACAAGGTGAGGTCTTTTGTTTTTTCCAAAAGTGCTTTGACGAGCGATGTTTTCCCTGTGCCTGATGCGGCTGCTACAACAAATAATAAACCAGCCATAATTGTTCTCCATACATGTTACTTGTTAAGTGTGTCTTCTATTTTAGCGCCGTGTTAAAATTAGATATGATCATTCTGGTCAATATAGTACACAAACTACAGAATGGTGCAGTGATTTTTTATTTGGCGCACTTGTATCCCCTTCATTGTCAAAAGAGAGACCGTCATGGACATCGTATTAGCCAATCCGCGTGGTTTTTGTGCCGGCGTCGATCGTGCCATCGCGATTGTGAATCGAGCCTTAGAAGTCTTTGGTGCACCGATCTATGTGCGACATGAAGTCGTGCATAATAAATGTGTGGTCGATGATTTACGTGCGCGCGGCGCTGTTTTTGTCGAAGAATTACATCAAGTTCCTGACGATGCGATTGTGATTTTTAGTGCACATGGCGTCTCGAAAGCGGTGCAAATTGAAGCGGCTCGCCGTGGATTAAAAGTATTTGATGCAACGTGTCCGTTGGTGACTAAGGTGCATATCGAAGTGACGCGTTATGCGCGCGAAGGTGTGGATGCGATTCTGATTGGCCATGAAGGTCATCCAGAAGTTGAAGGCACCATGGGGCAGTACGATACCAGTTACGGCGGTAAGATTTTTCTGGTTGAAGATGAAGAAGATGTTGCGGCGTTGCAAGTGCGTGAAGGGCGTAAGCTTGCCTTTGTGACGCAGACCACGTTGTCGATGGATGATACTGCGCGGGTCATTGATGCACTACGTGCCCGTTTTCCTGAGATTCAAGGGCCACGCAAAGATGATATTTGTTATGCCACACAAAACCGCCAAGATGCGGTGCGTGATTTATCTAAAAAAGCACAAGTGATTTTGGTGGTCGGTTCACCGAACTCATCGAATTCGAATCGTCTGCGCGAGTTGGCAGAGCGTGAAGGCGCTGAGGCTTATTTGGTTGACAATGCCGACGAAATGCAGCGTTCTTGGTTTGATGGTATTGAACATGTCGGGGTAACCGCTGGCGCATCGGCACCAGAAATTCTAATTAGTCAGGTGATTGCGCGATTACGCGAATGGGGTGGTTTAACGCCAATTGAGCTGGCTGGTACTGAGGAAAATGTCGTGTTCTCGATGCCGAAGGAGTTACGTATTGCAGTCACGCAAGCCTAGCCATCGGCTAGGTGTTCACCCAAAGGATTAAAATTCTTTCACGCCCACGACAGTAGCTTGTTGATATTTAGCTGCTTTTACATAGCTCTGCATGTTCCGCAGCATTTCAAACGGTTGTTGGTGGACAAATCGATTAACGATACTGGCTGGTAGCAGTCCTTTAGGATCGACATAACCACTCACGCTCACTTCAGTGGCCGGTTTCCCCGTTTCAGATTTTAAGGGCTTAAATGTCCACAGTCCTTCGTACTGCTGAATGCGAATGAAATTAGGTCGCACAGGCGCACGCGGATCGACAATGATTTCATTCTTAATGGTCACTACGCCATCAGTTGCTTGACTCAGTTGACCTGTTAGAGACAAATCTCTGTTTTTGAGTGGGAATGGAAAATTAAGATCCATCCTTAATGTGAAAGTCCCCGCTTGGTCGTTTCGATCTAACATGAGTATTTCGCCAGTATTAGGCGCCCATTCCGCTGAATGCTCGGTATCCATCACTAATGCAACGGCACCAGACAAAGTACTGTCTAATACGGTCCTTGCTCGAAAGTTGAGGATCCGATTACTGGGTTCTTTGTGCGTCCAAACCTGAACGCCATCTCGGTCAATGATTAATTTTTCCTGCGGGGGTTCATTCGCGAAAATACTTGTTGAGAGGAGTGCAATAGAAGCGAATGCTATGATGATTTTCATTTTTGTTATCTGCTTTTTTTAAATCACATCAGCTATCGTTTTATAACTGCACACATGATTTGTCAAGCATTGGGATGAGCCTTAACGCATCTTGAAATTGTAATTTTGAGGTTTTTGTCACATTGGTGCGCGTGTACTGCGGTGTAAGTGACTTTCAGATTGGTGGGGATGTTTGTGGCGTGAGGAAAATTCACGCCACAAAAAAAGAGTGACTCATTGTCGTAAGCTAAGTTTAGTGATTAGCTCGTTCCTTTTAATGCGAACTCTTTGATGCCCACTACGGTGGCTTGCTGATATCTGCTGTTTTTTACATAACTCTTCATATTGCGCAGCATTTCAAATGGCTGTTGTTGTACAAATAAGTTCACGATGGCAAGCGGCAGTAATCCATTCGGCGCTGCGTAGCCCGTTGCAGTGACTTCAACCTGTGGTTTTCCAGTAGCGGTTTTAGGTAAAGTTTTAAATACCCATAGACCTTCGAAGTGGTCAATACGAATATAATCACGACGCATAGGCAGACGTGGGTCTACAGTCGAAATGCTCTTAATGGTCACGGTGCCATCAGTGTTTTGAGCCATACGGCTAGTCAGTACGACGTCGCGATTTTTTAAAGGAAATGGGAAGTTGAGATCCATGCGCAAGGTCACAACGCCATTCTGATTATTGCGATCCAAGACCAATGCTTTACCTGTGTAGGGTGCCCATTCCGCACTATGATCAGTATCCGTGACCATTGCGACTGCACCTGATAGCGTGCTTTCAAGGACTGTCGTTGCGCGATAATTCACACTCGGATTACCCGCTTGTTTATAAGTCCAAACTTTCACACCATCACGGTCAATTGAAAGATGCGCTTTTGGCTCTGTCTCGGCCCATGCACTCGCAGCAACGACAGTCGATGCCGCAAGTACAATGGTGGAAAGCAGTTTTTTCATGATCATCCCTGAGCTCATAAGTTTTATTTGGATCAAATGCGAATTGCTGCGCACGATAACGTTATTTCAGTCCTAACACATCTTGCATATCGTAACGATTTGCAGTTTTTTGTGCAGACCAAATCGCTGCGCGCACTGCGCCGCTGGCAAAGTTCATGCGGCTGGTTGCCATATGTTTGATTTCCACGCGTTCACCTTCGCCGATAAACATTACGGTATGTTCACCAACAATATCGCCACCGCGAATGGTTTCAAAACCAATGGTTTGACGATCACGCGCGCCAGTATGACCTTCACGGCCATAGACGGCGACTTTTTTAAGATCGCGTCCCAGTGCACCAGCAACCGCTTGACCCATCATGAAGGCAGTGCCTGATGGCGCATCGACTTTATGACGATGATGGGCTTCGATGATTTCGATATCGACGGTGTCACCAAATGTTTTGTCGGCCAGCTCAAGTAGTTTGAGGGAGACATTGACCCCAACTGAATAATTTTGAGCGTAGACCACAGGAATGCTTTGAGCAGCTTCATCGATTTGTTGAAATTGCGCGTCATTCAAGCCTGTCGTGCCGATCACAATTGCTTTTCCAGCCGCTTGGCAAATGGCAAT
>CAYJUB010000328.1:0-3631 GCA_964373145.1 uncultured Moraxellaceae bacterium | reverse complement strand
TGCTTGAGATGCGCTAAATCGCGATCAAGCTGAAGGACGTCAGACTTAGCATCTTCAAGGTTACTAGGCGCAGGAAGCGCATCATCGGCAAATACAGGATTGCACAGCGAGTACATAATGACTGCAGTGGCGATCATGGCTCCATGCCAATGTAAACCTGAAGAAACCAATCTTAAACGCGCCACACGAAGAGAATCATGGGCGAAGCGGTGTTGGATAGGCTGAATCATGTCATCTACAAATTTATTATTCCTAACATGAATTAGGACACAAACATGAGGGATAAGTCAAAGGCCGAAAGTGATATTTTTTTCATAAAAACGCGATAGTTTTTAGAAAAATAGGTTTTTAGCTCTAATTTTCGAATTAAACCGAAAAAACGGCAAAAATTTCGATTTAGAGGTTCGACCACATGCGTAATAAATTGTGATAAACCCCGGTTAATTGAACCAGTGATGGATGTTCAGGTGTCGCCACATTCAGTTGCTGAATTGACTGATCCAAATCGAACAATACCGTCCGCTGAGCATCATCACGCACTAAGCTTTGAATCCAAAAAAACGAGGCCACGCGCGCGCCGTGGGTCACTGGATTGACTTTATGCAAGCTAGTTGATGGATAAAGAATCAAATGACCCGCAGGGAGTTTAACGCTCTTGGCACCGTAGGTATCTTCGATCAGCAGCTCGCCGCCTTCATATTCATCAGGATTGGTCAAAAACAAAGTAGCGGATAGATCCGTTCGAATATGTTGATCACTATTAGGTAAGCGTCGGATGGCATTGTCTACATGAACGCCAAAACTGCCGCCATGCTGATAGCAATTAAAGAGTGGCGGGAAGATTTGTTTGGGTAAAGCAGCAGCAATAAATAAAGGATTCCTGTTGAGAGCAGCAATGATGATTGCGCCAAGTTTTTTAGATATTTCGCTCTCTTCAGGCAGCTGTAAGTTTTTCTTTGCTTTAGCGGATTGATGCCCCGCAGTGACTTTACCATCGACCCAATCCGCCTCTCGCAGCGCAGCTCGACAATCATTTAACTCATCCAAGGTTAAAACATCTGCAATCTGAATGAGCATAACAAGTCCTCAATTATGAATTAAAAAAACAGCCCCACAAATCTTGCAGGGCTGTTATTTTTTTTGGTAAAACAGCGATCTTAGAACTTATAAGTAACGTTCAAGACTGCTGAACGACCTTCGCCTGGATTCGCATATGTACCGTTTGTGGCATTCGTTGCATGACTACGAATATTGTTGTAATACTCTTCATCAAACAGGTTACGAATGTTCAACTGTACCGTTGTATGCTTGTCGACCATGTAGCGAATCATTGCATTGTGTACAAAGTAAGCTTCTGATTCAACTAAAGGCAAGGTTGAGCGAACGAAATCACCTTTCTTGTTACTATTTTCAATACCTGTATGCTGACTGAGTGTAGTTTCACCTTGATAGGTTAAGCCATAACCGACTTGAACACTGCGACCATAAAACGGCAGGTCAAAGAATTCATAAGTGGTCCACAAGCTACCCGCAACTTTAGGAACAAACTGCAAGGGATCACCTTTCGTCCAGTCTTGACCTATAGCAGATACGCTATCCGATGCACCCTGTAAAACTTCACTGTCTTGAAGCGTTGCATTGGCAAAGATTGACCAATTTGGCATGATTAAACCCGCCAAACCAAGCTCAATGCCCTGAACACGGCTGCTACCATCCAGTACACTAAAGCCCGTCACACTTGCTGGATCAGTCACTTTATAGTTAGTACGTTCAGTACGGAAGATACTCGCGGTAGTGGAGAGTTTGGTTCCCAAAATATCCCACTTCACGCCAGCCTCATACGTTTGTGCTTTTTCAGGATCAACATTACATGTTGCGGCACTGCAACCACCGTTGACTGAAACTTGCGAAGGTGTTTGTGAATTGGCATAAGACAGATACAATGTCGCATTTTCAACTGGCTTAAAGACACCACCCAACTTATACGATACTAAATCATCATTCGCTTCGCGCAAAACTCCTGGAGTAACCACCTTGGTTGCTGGATTAATCGCATCGTTCTTAAACTGGCCTTCAGTACGATCATAACGTATGCCTGCCAAAACTTGGAAGTATTGGTTGAGCTTAATCGTATCGAAGAGATACGCAGCTTTGGTGGTTAACTCACCATGCTGATCGGTGCTTGCAAAGTAATTGACTGGCCCATAAAAATGATTGTCTGGGTTGTAGATATTAATCGGCTTGGCAATTGGAGCAGCAGGCAAAGTCCCATCAGCCTTGTAAACCAAACGACCGGTATTCAGATCAAGCTCTTCTTTTGACAGCAAGAAGCCGGCGACCAGAGCATGTTCGATACTGGCGGTATTGAAGTTCCAAGTCGCGCTGGTGTCCGTAGCGATTAATGTATTCACAGATTTACGTACTAAACCTGGGCGGTTATCATTCATCTGGAAGAAACCAGGTGCCGGATTGGTTGCACTCGCTGTTGGGCAGTTTACATAACCAGAAGTATCGCTGGTCAATGTTGTACCATCATACTTTTGTGTCCAATTCACTGGTTTTTGACCATTGGCAAGACACCAGTTCTCACGGGGTCCCGAAGTCACTTGATCAATCTCAACACGAGATAAACGGGTTGTATTATTCAGTTTAAGATTGTCATTAACCTGATGAGCAAAAACACCCGTTAAAGCATCTGTGGTCGTATCTTGTTTATCGAGGTTGCTAAAACCGTAGTAATTTTTGCGATTAACCCCTGGTAATGGCTTGCCATTAAAGTAAGGCACGCCATAACGTTGAAAACCTAGATCGGCTTGATGCACATAAGAGAATGTTGCTGTCGTTGGTGTATCAAGACCAAAGGTGATCGATGGTGCAATTGCCCAGCGCTTAAATTCTTCAACTTCACGACCTGCAACGTCATTGCGGTGAACCATCACGTTGACACGTCCAGCAACGCCTTCAGCCAGTACGCGATTGACATCTGCAGTAACGCGATAATAGTCATCGGTACCGACGCCAGCAGAAACTTCAGATGAGTTTCTTGCCTTTGGCGTTTTGCTGACCAAATTGATCGAACCGCCCACTGAGCCAGAACCGTTGTAAGCAGAGTTTGAACCTTTAGAAACTTCAACTTGTTCTAAGTTAAATGTATCCGTGCGGTTATAACTCGCACTATCTTTCAAGCCATCAGCAGTAATGCTATCGCTACCACTAAATCCACGAATGTTAATTGCATCACCAAAGTTTGCACCACCCTCACCCGCTGCGAAGGTAATCCCCGGAATGGTGCTCAACACTTCCCGTAAGGAAAGCATGTTTTGTTCTTCAATATTTTTTTTGTTCACAACGGTAATCGTTTGTGGCGTATCACGAAGTGGCGCGGTGTATTTCGGCGATGCGACTTTAGCAACTTGATACGTTGGCTTTTGCGCATCGGCACGAACTTTAATCGTTGGCAAGGTTGCTTCAGCAGCAGTCGCTTGCTGTTCTGCCGCAACACTTAAACTTGGCAATGCTGCCAGCGCCAACATCACTGTAGAGACTTTACTCGGGTTAAACGCTTTACCGCTTTTACGACCAGCATGCTTACTCATGAACAAATCCTCAAACTAAAATCTTAATGCCGGCT
>CAYJUB010000327.1:0-3650 GCA_964373145.1 uncultured Moraxellaceae bacterium | reverse complement strand
CTCAGTAACCGCAAGCTCAATGAGCTTTTTCATTTTCAACTTATCCATTCCCATAAAAAAACCTCCGATCAAATCAGAGGTTTTTTTGGATCACCACATGCTGTCGATTAGTTACGAAGCGTACCTAATAAACGCAGGAATGAAATGTACATCCAAACCAAAGTTGCCAATAAAGCAGTGGCACAGAACCACTCCATATACTTCGGCGCACCCATTTGGGCACAACGTTCAATCATGTCAAAATCCAAGATCAAATTCAGTGAAGCAATGATGGCAACGAATGCAGCAAAACCAATTGCCAACATGCCCGTTTGTGCAAATAAGCCTGGAATCGTTGAACTAAATGCAAGCTGCATAACGATTTGCACGACGAAAATCAGGGCAATCGCAATCGTTGCTGAAATCACGATTGATTTAAATTTTTCAGTCGCGCGAATAATGCCAGCACGATATAAACCAAACAGCGTAATGGTCGTCACGAAAGTCGCCAGTAATGCGCTCGCAGGAACACCTGGATATTTATATTCATACACTGCAGACACGCCACCTAAAAACAACCCTTGCAAAACCGCATAAGGTAGAGAAAGGAAAGGACTCGTTTTTGGTTTAAAGGTCATGATCAAAATCAAAATGATACCACCCACTGCACCAACAATCATACCGAGCGACGCAGGACTTGCCATGCCTTGACTCATTAATAAAATGCTGTAGGCATAAAGCGCGATTGCAACAATACTTGCAACCAAGGTCATAATGATTGATTTATTCACAGCACCATTGATGGTCATCGGTTGGCTTGTTGGTACAAACTCCGCTCGGCGCAGCATCGGATTGTCACTTTGCATAAAAATTCCCCTATTAACATTTCTATTTAATTAATATGATTTACTGGCGTATTAAACTGTGTTCTCTACAGATTCGCAATGCGATTTTTTATAGAAAATGGTAACGATAAACGACTGGTTAGGTCTTATGTCCTGATTCATATTTAATGTTATGCTTTACTACAGAACACACATCGGAGTGCGTAGGTGTCAGAATCCGTTAGGCATAGAGCAATCAAAGGCGGCGCGGCGAAAAATCAACATTTTCGCAATATCGGCTTGATGGGGCGACCCGGCAAAACATCTGTCGTTGATACCTTACATTTGATTCACGACCATCTTGTTGCGTCTGGACTCAATCCTATTTTTGATGAAGCGACTGCGGAAATGGCTAATATGCCAGCCGTTCAAGTCATTTCACGTCCGTTGCTGGGTGAAGTCTGTGATTTAGTCATTGTCGTCGGTGGCGATGGTTCTTTACTGCATGCAGCGCGTGTATTAGCGCGTTATCAAACCCCTGTATTGGGCGTGAATCGCGGTCGTTTGGGCTTCCTTGCTGATGTCTCACCAGATGAAGTCATTTTCAAAATTGATCATGTATTGAGAGGCGAATACAGCCTCGATAAGCGCTTCCTCCTTCATATGGAAGTGCGCACTGATGGTCATGTGACGCATGAAGCGGTTGCGTTGAACGACATCGTTTTGCACGCGGGTAAATCCGTGCATATGATTGATTTTGAAATGAGTATTGATGGGCATTTTGTTTATCGTCAGCACAGTGATGGACTAATCATTGCGACACCAACTGGCTCTACCGCATATGCATTATCCGCTGGTGGCCCGATTATGCATCCATCCATGCAAGGTATTGTCCTTGCGCCGATGCATCCGCATACATTATCGAGTCGCCCAATTGTGGTGAGTAGCGAAAGCGAAATTAAGATCAATATTAAAGATACTCGCGTACAACCCATGGTCAGTGCTGATGGTCAAAACAGCGTCACTTTAGATGAAGGTGATTGGCTTTATATACGTAAGCATCCATTTAAGTTAAATCTGCTGCATCCGCCGGGTTATGATTTCTATGCCGCTTGTCGTACAAAGCTTGGCTGGAGTCATTACAAAGAAAGTAGTGATGAATGAAGGCAAATCCTCCCTAGCCCTCCTTTTTCTAAGGAGGGGACTACTTTTGGCTATGCCAAAATAAAAAAAAGCTCCTCCCTTTAAGAAAGGGAGGTTGGGAGGGATTTGCTTTTGATGTTAAATAACCCTGAAATACATGAAATCGTGATGAGTAAAGCAATATGAGTAATGATGCAATGAACCCTGAAGCAGTTTTGGCAGCGCTAACCCCTGAAATCGTGGATCGTCTGCGCACTGCGGTTGAAATTGGCAAATGGCCCAATGGCGATCGTTTGACGCCAGAACAACGCGCGACATCAATGCAAGCGGTATTGATTTGGGAAATGAAAAACTTACCAGAAAATCAACGTACTGGTTATATTGATAAAGGCAAGAAAGAAGGCGAGGCGTGTGATACCGATCACGTACATGGCTCACCCGATGAAGAAAAGCCTTTACGACTAGTTTGATGTGAATATTGTGATCTTGTCTTAGATAAACTTGAGAGATGAAAAAGTCTCTTGAATTTTAATGCGATGATCACAATAACTAGATAACGGTTTGCTTTACTATAATCAAAACTATAGAAAACCGTTTTTCTAACGTGCGATTGATGAATTATTACAGGACATCAAAAATATGCTATTTCACACCCCGAAGTTTCAATCAGAAATGCGTATTACGCACTTGAATGAACGGTTAGATTCGCATCAACGATTCCTTGCAAACGCAACTTTGTCTAAAGCTGATCAAAAAAAGCTGACCAAAACGCAAGAAAAGAACAAAAAATCACGCACCAAAGATGGCAATCGCGTCTATGTCCTCGACTTTAAAGGCGATATCCAAGCCAGTGCAGTCGAACATTTACGTGAAGAAATCACCATCATCTTATCCATGGCTCGTGCTGGACGTGATCGCATTGTCCTCCGCTTAGAAAGCCCTGGTGGTTTGGTTCACGGTTATGGCTTGGCAGCTGCACAACTTGCACGCTTACGCGATGCAGGCTTTCACCTGACCGTTTGTATCGACAAAGTCGCGGCAAGCGGTGGTTATATGATGGCGTGTATTGCTGAAGATATTGTGGCTGCACCGTTTGCGATTGTGGGTTCGATTGGCGTTGTGGCACAAATGCCGAACTTCCATAAACTGCTGCAATCATTGAAAATTGATTTCGACGTTTATACGGCTGGCAAATACAAGCGTACCGTCACCATGTTTGGCGAAAACTCTGAAGAAGGTAAAGAGAAATTCGAAGAAGAATTGGAACAAACACATCAATTGTTCAAACATTTCGTCGAAAAATATCGTCCCAAGCTCGACGTTGCGGTCATTGCGACGGGTGAACATTGGTACGGTGAAGATGCGTTGAATCTGAAGTTGGTTGATCAACTGCAAACCAGTGATGCTTATATTTTGTCATTGCTGCCAAATAGTGATGTGTATGCAATTCAATCACGCCGCAAACAGACTTTGGGCGAAAAATTGGGCTTACAAGCCGCTCAACTCGCGGGGCAAGCCAGCTTACAATGGGCGCCTATTGTTGAACAAAAGATCCAAAATGTTTTTGCGACCCTCACTCGCCGTACGGTTGAGTTTCGCGATCCAACGCTTTAATTTTTTAGTTAAAGATAAAAGCGATATTGGTTTGAATATGAGCTGTTTGGGTTTTAAGAAATTAAGCCAAACAGCTTTATTACATGAACA